>NZ_JBSWYG010000020.1:0-131865 GCF_056160985.1 Roseibium sp. AWQ4_290 | reverse complement strand
ACAATCCGCGCAGAAGGCACTCGGCTTTGGCATGGAAAAGCCCATTGGCATTCGAAGCCAGGGCCGCTTAAATGAGAACTCGGGGCGGAATCAAACCGTGACAGGTCCAGTTGAAACGCATTGGTATATTCATCACCAAGTCCCACTTTCCGTCGACATCGAAACCATCGACGGTGAGAACGTCCAAAACTTCATCGAATGACATCCTTGTATTCTGAAGTAACCAAGTAAGACTATGAGAGTTGGTATCTGGCATTTGCTCAATTCCAAATTCTCTATGCCTATAAAATGCAGTGCCGCCCCTACACTGATCTGGGGGATTTAAGTATACAATGGCAGAAAAACATGACGCTGAGGTGTCGCTATGAACCCAGGTTTGTTCCGAACCCACGCTTTCAGACGCTGAAAGAAGCAGCCTGAAATCTCCCACAGGTCGACGGCAAACCGCTTTGCCACCAATTGCCCGAGATAAATTTTCGAGGCCAATTTTTGCAAAAAAGTGAAACGGCGACGTAAGCATTCCCTTATAGAATCGCTGGTCTTGTTCGCTTTGCGCGTCGATGAACTCCATTCCCAGCGCAAATTCGCGTACGTACCAAGGATCTAGGTAAAAATTATCAATTACTTGCAACGTTAATGTCATCTAGAAACACCCTCCGTCACACACGTTGAGTAACCAAGGGTTGCATGACTATGCGTAAGGAGTCAAATTTTGACAATTTTAAAGTGCAATTCGATGTTGAAGTTCGGTTATTTGGCTACCGAACATCGCTGAGGCTATTGCACAGCATCGAAACAACGTCCGCCACCAATTCACCCGTTTAGCTGGCGAAGCAAGAAACGATCTGACCCTTGAACGTGCAGCATTTGAGAACGAGCGCAGGCAATTGATCTCTACCTATAAAAATGAAAGCAAAAAGCTGGACGAAGGTCAGGCTAGACGATGGTATGCAGAATCCCAGGAACGAGCCAATCGTATAAACACCGGTGTTTGTGGGCTATGGCAACGGATCACGGGGGGAGCGGCGAAAGCTGATGGACCGGAATGTACGGGAAGCGCATTCCGCTCTTTGTCGCGATAGAAACCAGCGTCAGCAGCTTATCGATGCGCAACTGTTAGAGCGCCAAGCAATTGAAGAAAAGCGGACAGCCTTGCGTCAGGCTGTTTTCGGACTGATGGATGAGATGCGATCTGAGCGCAATCAACTCATCGAAAAACTGACGAACCGACGTCCGGTTTCCCGAAGACGGCGGCCTAAGCAAAATCAGGCAGAAAGCTTTGATCTGGAAATTTAGACGCCATTGGCCACATAAGCTGAATCAAAAGAGGTAAGAATTTGCGTCTCATATGTCATTTTTGGTAGAATATTGGCATATGTATTTTGAAAAGAATAATAATATCAATTCATTGATTTGGTCGGGGCCGATAGAAAGCATGTTTGTGTTTTCGGAGTCGAATGGCGGTCAACATGGATGACGCCACACCGGATTCAGGTAAAACCACGGCAGACGATCTCAAGCGGAAACGGGATTTTGACGATCTGCAAAACGAAACCGCAGACCGCGACGTCGGACGCCGTTCCCGGTTCCTGAATGAAGGCGAGCGCACGGCTGAGATTAAGCGGAAGAAGAAGGATGAAGAACGAGCCTTCAGAACCCAACTTGAACGCTTGATGCAAGACCCCGTTTACCGCGCAAAATACGTAGACGTCATGGATGGCTTACGAAAGGCCGAACAGGCTACCGACGCTGCACTTGAACGAATTGCTCAAACGATTCAAGCTCTCGAACAAGATATTCAAGATATGGAAGACCGTGCCGCCAGATTGCCAGACGGCACACTTGTTTTTCGGGATGCAAATGGTGTTGTGCGCCGCGCTGATGGCTCAGCCGTTGAAGATCATCTAGTGGAGACGATTTTATGGACCGGAAACGAACCTGGATTTGAGGATTATGTTGGCGCTCAAAATCGTCTCAATGATCTAAAGGATAGCCAAAACGCGGTCGAACGATATCGAGATGATACTTTGGGTTCAGCTAGAGACAGATTGACTGACCCTGACAATCCGCCGTCATTGGACGAGTTGGACGGCATTCAAGACGGTTTCCTGGCAGCGATGCCGGATGAAGTTCGTAACGCTTTGTCTAACGAAGCCAGCCCCCCGCAAGTTGTCACTCGCATAGGCTGCGGTGAGGGAATTGATCTGGCGGCGGGGAAGATGCTTTATGATCTGATGAAAAACGCTTAGGGTCATTTCTGGGTCCGTTTTTGGGAGAGATTCTGAATCAGGCGTTGCAACCACGATTCTAGACTATCTCCTTACAAAACGGGCCTTTTTTATCCTAAATCAGAATTTTCCCGGACAGTAATGGTATCTGGTATTAGCGCCGCGCGATGGGTCTTCGCCGAGACCAGAGCGTTTTTAGGGCTGAGCTGTATTGCAGAAACAAAAATGGCGGACCTTCTGGGAGAAAGTCCGGATCTTTTGGCTGATGTTTTCAAAAAGCTTGAAGATTGGGAAGCGGTTTTAAATTCTCTTCCGGATTTGGGTATGGATTAAACTCTTGATGGATTGGAACTACCCGCGTTTGTCATCGACTTGCGACCGAGCGCCAAAAGTCCGCTTAGAGCCCTTCCCAGCCATTCATTTCATTTGTTGTTACGCCATGCGATCATTGTGCATGACCGTCGATTCATTTGCACAATTCAGTCAGCCGAAGCCACTTCGAACAGGCGATAAAATTCGTTTTATATCGCCAGCCAGCACGCCAAATAGACATGACGTGGAAGAAGCAGCAGAGCTTTTGAGATCGTGGGGGTTCGAGGTCGGCTTCGGTGAATATGCCTTCGAGAAATTGAATTACTTGGCTGGAACGGACCAGCAGAGGATTGCAGATATCAACGCCGCTCTGAGTGACCCCCAAGTGCGAGCGATCTTTGCCACGCGAGGCGGCAAAGGCTCATATCGAATCGCTGATAGGATCGATTTTGAAGCCACCAGAAAAGACCCAAAGTTTCTTGTCGGCTTCAGCGACATCACGGCCATTCATCTCGCTCTTGCCAAGCATGGCATTGGCGGCAGCATCCACGGAGCAGTATCCATCGAAGACTGGAATCCGCCCCAAAACCCGATTTGTCTCTCGCTTCGGGAACTGTTGACCACGTCCGACGACGCAATTTTGTGTTCCACCAACAACGTCGAAACAACCGAATTGACTAGTAAAGGCTGTACAGAGGGCATTCTGATCGGCGGCAACCTCGATATGATCGCGACTTGCGCGGGATGGGCGTTACCCAGCTTGAAGGGCAAGATATTGCTTCTGGAAGAAGTTGGCATGTTCCTCGGACGGATTGACCGCCAACTGGCTATGCTCACAAAGGGTGGTCATTTTGACGGCGTCGCGGGCTTCGCGCTTGGTCAGTTCAAGGACATCAATCCGAGCGGTTCGCTGACGATCAACGGCCTGCTACGCGAATACATCGAGCCTTACGGCGTGCCCATCCTCGGTGGACTTCCCCTTGGACATGAGAACCCTGCGCAGCGCATTCCACTAGGTTTTCCAACCGAACTTGATTGCGAGAACCAGTTTATACGAGTTCGTCGAAGCGCGAATTGAATTTGTCGCTTTGTCCGCATAGAAGTCATCTGGCAAATGATAAAACAAACCGCCCAACATACGCCCGATGGATAAATTGAGAGCTGTATAATCGATCTCGGTAAATATGAAATGTTTCTTCTGGCGCCGTCGAGTGCATCGGAAACGCTACTGATTTATGGGAAATGGCGGACAGAGAGGGATTCGAACCCTCGATACGGTTGCCCGTATACACGCGTTCCAGGCGTGCGCCTTCAGCCACTCGGCCACCTGTCCATACCCTGCGGGGGGCCCGCTTGAGTGCCGCGCAATATACTCAGCCAGAGGACAAGTGCAAGCACCTGAACGAGTTTTTTTTGATCTGTGGATCATGCGCTGAGAAGCCCTGTTGGCACCGGGGGCTGCGCTCCGCTTTTTGCTGCAGGTCGGGCGGCGTCAGTTTACGGAAATTGGTAAAATTGACGATGCGTCTCGAAAAAGTCACGAATGTGTGTTGCATATCAATTATTGAACAAGGATTTTCCGTTATTACTCTAAGGAATCATGGCGCGCCTTCAGAGGAATATTCGGCGCGTAGACGTGGAATTATCTTTAATAACTTAGCGTATTAAGAGGCGAGTTGGGAGATAAAATGATTGTTTTGCTAAAATTTATATTTCGTATGGTTGGACTTATTCTTGTCGCGACTGCCGTTGTTTCTGGTATTTCGGATGCAAGCATATCAATCGCGCAATCTAAAGTCAGTTTTCAGGCCGTTGGGCCGTTTTTAAACTCTCTGTTTCCTGCAACGATCCCGGGTCTTCTGGAGATGCTTGAGAAGAGCGTTCCGCCTGTGGTCTGGGATCCGGTTGTGCAGACCCTTCTGACCTGTCCAGTCTGGGCGGTTCTGGCTCCGTTTGGCCTTATTTGCCTTTGGCTGGGCGCACGGCATCAGCGTCCCGAACCGCTTTTTGCCTGACCTCCGCTATAAAGCCCGCTGCCCGATGGCAGTGATGCTGACCCTTGAGCGCAAAGAGGGACCTTCCGGTTCGAACGCCCCTTGGAAAATTGCCGCGCCTGCGCCACATTCCCGATCAGATGCGGCCAGCCCCGGTTGGCCTTCCTTGCCCCAGCGCCGCGTTTGCAGCGCCCGGGATCTGTTCGGGAGACGCGCCATGTCCTTCATGACCATGCTGACAAAGAAATTTTCCCTGCCAAGCCCGGACGAGGCTTTGCCGGGCCGGTCGCAGGCGATCCTGCCCTCAGAGCCTCATTTTGTCTCAGGCCGTCCGCTCACGGGTCCCTATCCGGACGGTGTAAAGACTGTTCTCTTCGGGATGGGCTGTTTCTGGGGGGCGGAGCGCCTTTTCTGGCAGCTGCCGGGAGTTTATGTGACTGCAGTGGGCTATGCGGGTGGGCATACGGCCAATCCGACCTACCATGAGACCTGCTCGGGGCGCACGGGCCACACGGAGGCCGTGCTTGTGGCCTATGATCCGGCGGGTATCAGCTTCGGCACGCTGCTCAAAATCTTCTGGGAAAACCATGACCCGACCCAAGGCATGCGCCAGGGCAATGACACCGGCACCCAGTACCGGTCCGCGATCTATGTGGCGGCAGAAGAAGATCTGGCCGCAGCAGAAGCGTCCCGGGCGGCCTATCAGCAGGCCTTGAAAGCGGCCGGCGTTGCCGCCTCCATCACCACGGAGCTGCGCCTGCTCGACACGTTCTATTTTGCCGAAGACTATCACCAGCAATATCTGGCTAAGAATCCGGCGGGCTATTGCGGGATTGGCGGCACGGGGGTTGCCTGCCCAGGCGGCCTCTAGGCCGTGTGGACGAATTGACACAGGTATGAATTTTGGGACCCCGGATTTGACTTCAACGTGATTCATAGGTTGCCGACGTGATTTGGAGGTCGGCGATGTGCAGCAAGATGACAGAACGGGATCTCGAACTGGCCCTGGAGGTTTTCCGGGCCTGCTTGCCACGGGTTGGCGCGAAGGCAAAGAATGACCGTCTGTTTCTCGAGGCGCTGCACTTTTTTACGCTTCACAACATCTCCTGGCGCGCTTTGCCGGAGCGGTTCGGCACCTGGAACAGCGTCTGGAAGCGCTTCGACCGTCTTGGCAAGGCAGGTGTGTTTAAGGACTATTTTTCCATTCTGGCCGGACTTGATGAAGGGGCGCATCTGATTGCCATGTTCGACAGCACTGTTATTCGCGCCCATGTTTCAGCGGCAGGCGCCAAAGGGGGCAGGAAGGTCAAGTGCTCGGGCGTTCGCGTGGCAGGTTGGGTACCAAGATCCATCTGAAAACGGATCGGAACGGCCTGCCGCTTGGCTTTGAACTGACCGGTGGCGAAGCCTCTGACAGCAACGCCAATCGAGAGGCTGCGCGAAAGGCTGGGGCTGTCCCGGTCATCCCGTACAAATCAAACCGGCGCGACATTCCCAGGCACTTCGCCAAAGCGCTCTACCGGGGCCGCGCGCGCATCGACCAAATGATGGGCAAGCTCAAACGCTTCAAACGGGTCGCCCTGCGCTGCGAGAAAACCGCCAGAAACTTCCGCTCCATCGTCGCAATCGCAGCCGCCTTCATCTTGATCAAGTCCGTCCACACGGCCCAATCTGACCACCGAGGAAAATACCTTCTTCAAAACGGCCTTCATGACAAAACGTGAAAAATTAATCTCATTTTATTCAACGTGATGCCGTACATTTCCGCAGCGTGCATCCGTTAGGAGTGCCGTTCATTGGTAGGCTTTAGCTGGAGGTTCTTTGTGTTTCTAAGGGCGTTTTCAATTTTTTTTTCGTACGTGTCAATAATTGCATGGGTGATCCTCGCATGCACTTTCATTGCTGTTGTTCTCCCCTTTGTATTTCAAAATGAGTGGCAGTTTGGGCCTGTCCTAATCACTTTGGCGGGCCTACTGGGTGTCGGTTTCAGTATACACAACGCGCTCAGTGACTGGCGCGCTCTTAAAAAAGACAAACCAAGTTCCGCGGCACATCCGACTATTGACAAACCTGCGGTCGCTCAGGAACAGCCGCTATCCGCTTATTCGCTTGATCGGATGGAAGAACTCTTAGTTGCTCTTCAGGAACTAAAAATCCTCTCCAAGACTGATGTTGATAAAGGAAAACTACTGACAATCCTTGAGGCCCAAGGATATCCCGAACCACTCGACCTCTTCTTTCTCATGGTTGGATTGGCACTATACGCTGAGCAACACAATTGTGCGTTTGAAAACATAACGTTCCTGGATCAGGGCTATACCTTTGGCATCGAGAGCAGCGAAGCGGATGTCGATTATCTCTTTGAACAGATAAAAGCCGTTTTCAGGCTCTTCGGCCAAGAGCTTTCGCCCGATGTCGTGAGCATCCGCTTGCCTGACGATTTCCCAGGAGAAGGGACAATAAGCATTGAGTTGGCTTCTATCGGAAACGTAAATCTCATTGAGACATTTTACCAGACAGGGACTCCGTCAGGCTTATTGGCATTGTCTGAAAAGAAGCTTTTTGACCGTGGCAACAGGACGCTTTGGCACCTCCCAGATGAGCAATTTATCCCAGTGGTATGCCTTTCAGACACAGAAGTCGAAAAACTCAATAATCTCAGCAACGACAAGTTTGTAAAAGAACAAGCAGACTGAGCGTAACAAAGTCGCTGCGAGCCTTCGACGAACGCATATTCTCCGCCCGCTCTGCGTCATTAGGCCGTGTGGACGAATTGATACAGGTATAAATTTTGGGACTCCGGATTTGATTTCAAAGTGATTCATAGGTTGCCGACGTGATTTGGAGGTCGGCGATGTGTACCAAGATGAGCGAACGGGACTTCGAACTGGCCCTGGAGGTTTTCCGGGCTTGCTTGCCACGGGTTGGCGCGAAGGCAAAGAATGACCGTCTGTTTCTCGAGGCGCTACACTTTTTTACGCTTTACAACATCTCCTGGCGCGCTTTGCCGGAGCGGTTCGGCACCTGGAACAGCGTCTGGAAGCGCTTCGACCGTCTTGGCAAGGCAGGTGTGTTTAAGGACTATTTTTCCATTCTGGCCGGACTTGATGAAGGGGCGCATCTGATTGCCCTGTTCGACAGCACTGTTATTCGGGCCCATGTTTCAGCGGCAGGCGCCAAAGGGGGCAGGAAGGTCAAGCGCTCGGGCGTTCGCGCGGCGGGGTCGGTACCAAGAACCATGTGAAAACGGATCGGAACGGCCTGCCGCTTGGCTTTGAACTGACCGGTGGCGAAGCCTCTGACAGCAAGCAGTTTACCGATCTCATGGAAACCGGCCCCGAGATCAAGCACCGGGCCATCGTTGCCGACAAGGGCTATGACAGCAACGCCAATCGAGAGGCTGCGCGAAAGGCTGGGGCTGTCCCGGTCATCCCGTACAAATCAAACCGGCGCGACATTCCCAAGCACTTCGCCAAAGCACTCTACCAGGGACGGGCACGCATCGAACAGATGATGGGCAAGCTCAAACGCTTCAAAAGGGTCGCTCTGCGCTGCGAGAAAACCGCCAGAAACTTCCGCTCCTTCGTCGCAATCGCAGCCGCCTTCATCTTGATCAAATCCGTCCACACGGCCTAGGCAGTTGTGTCCTTTAAAATTGCGCGTCTCCCGGCTCCTGACCTGTCAGGAGCGTGCGGTCTTCATGCGATTTTCTGGCTGAGGGCGGCACGGGAATAGGGGAGCTTTTTCAACAAGATCCCGAGAAATTGTGTCGATTCCGTAGCTGAAATATGAAAGTTTCCTATAGTAATTTTTGAAATTGTTCAGCCTTTATTAAAAGTCACAGGCAATGCTCTCATGCAAGCAATGCTTGTTAAGGGCACGGGAGATGACAAGTTCCGCGAAGATCTTCACAGCAGTTTATTTTATCGGATGCTGCTGTCTGATGCTCCTGGCGGAGCTGATTCCGGGAGACGCCGGTCCGGTTGCGGTCGTTGCATTCCCTTGGGGGAAGCCATCTTTTGAAGTCATCGCGCAGGCCGAAGGGGGAATTGTTTTCGTTCAAGACGGTTCATGGATTGCGGTTACCCAGTCGCCGGGCCAGGAGTTTGTTGAGCGTCTTTATGAGGCTGGAGCCGGATTTGTTGCCTCAGCTGCGGTTGCGCGAGCATGTGCGGGGTGGTCCGGTGTGACTTTGGAGAGATCTTTGTGATGAATGCGGAAGCCAACGTTTCGGGGATGGATCAATTCCGGAACCGGTTCGCCAAAATGGTGATCTATTTCACCTGGTTCAATGTTGTTCTGGTCGCAGGGACGGCAGTGTGGGTCGGTCATGTATCTGAGATTGCGGTGATCGGCGGTGCCCTTGTTCTGGGGGCGGCGGCAACGGTTTCCTGGATCAAATACGGTTCCGGGATTGAAACCCGTCTGGCAACCGCGATGTCCCTAGCGGGTCTTGTAGCGCTTTTTGTCGCCGCCTTGGCGGTGCCCGCGGGAGAGCGCTCGTTTCAGCTTGACGGGCATATGTACTTCTTCGCGGTCCTGGCAATCCTCGCCAGCTGGGTCGACTGGCGAGCTCTGGTGGCCTATGCGGCAGTGGTTGCGGTGCATCATCTTGCGATGAATTTCATGCTGCCCTGGGCTGTGTTTCCGAATGGGGCCAATTTTGCCAGGGTTGTCTTTCATGCCGTGATTGTCGTGGCTGAAGTAGCGGCTTTGTGGTGGATGACAAACTCCCTGACAGCAGCGTTTGCAGCGTCCGATCAGGCCCGGACCGAGGCGGAAGAGGCCCGGACCGAAGCCATCCGCTTCCAGGAGGAAAATGCGCAGCATGCGGAGCTGGAGCGGACGAAACAAAGTACGGTCAGTGAGCGGATTGCGACGTTCAATGAGGAAATTTCCGCCCGCCTGAACGGGGTTGGCGTAAAGCTTGAGGAAATGCGCGGGTCCGCTCAGCAGCTGGGAAACGTTGCGCAGGAAACTTCCGGGCGGGCAAACTCCGTCTCTGCCGCGTCCGAAACCGCCTCTTCAAATGTGCAGATGGTGGCGACTGCGGCCGAAGAGCTGTCGTCTTCTATCGAAGAAATTTCCAGGCAGGTTGAAAGCACAACGGCCATTGTCATCAAGGCAACGGAAAACGCCCAGACCAGCAATCAGAAAGTTGCCGGACTTGCGGAGGCCGCCAACCGGATCGGCGAAGTGGTCACGCTCATTCAGGCAATCGCCGAGCAAACCAATCTTCTGGCGCTCAATGCCACGATTGAGGCGGCCCGGGCAGGTGAGGCCGGTAAGGGCTTTGCGGTGGTTGCTGCTGAAGTGAAGGAACTGGCGACCCAGACCTCGAAGGCAACGGAAGAAATCGGAGCGCAGATTTCCGCCATCCAGACGGAAACCAAGGGGGCCGTGGAGTCGATTGGCGTGATTGCAGCCACCATGGATGAGGTCAACAGCTACACGGCGGCCATCGCTTCGGCGGTTGACCAGCAGGGCAGTGCCACCCAGGAAATCTCGCGCAATGTGGCCGAAGCGGCCAACGGCACCGGGCACGTGGCGGAGAATATCGACGGCGTACGGGAATCGGTGGAGCAGACGAGCCAGTCAGCGTCCTCCATGGTGGCAGCAACTCAGACGCTGGCAGCCGAAACCAATGAAATGCGCCAGGCCATCGACACTTTCCTGGACGATGTTGCAGCCGCATAGGCAGCATTTTCAAACACTGTGAACGGGGCCGGTTGCAATGCCGGTCTTTTCCGTTTGAGCCAAGGGCAAAGCTTGACCTTGCGCTTCAGGAATGCCATGAGCCGCCTCTTGCGAGTTCTCTTGAGACGGACCAGCCCGAAAGATGTCTGACCGCGCGCTTGTGCCCGGATCGATCCTGCTTCTGGATCTTTTGAAACAGAAATCCGCGCGCCTGTTTGAGGCTCCGCAGGAGATCATCACCTGTTCCCGCCTGGAAGACGTCCGCGCCTGTTTGAGGCGGCTGGAAGAGGTGCAGACGGAGGGGCGCCATGCGGCTGGGTATCTGACCTATGAACTCGGTTTTGCCTTTGAAGAGAAGCTGCGCCGACGGTTCCGGCCCACCGGGGAACCCCTGGCATGGTTTGGTGTCTATGACGCCCCCCGGGAGCTCAGCATCGGGCAAGCCAAAGCGCTGCTGGAGCACTGCGCCGGGCCGGAGCCCGCCAGCGTGAGCCCACCCCGGTTCGATATGGACCGGGACACCTATGGCCGGGCCTTTGAGCGGGTGCGCCGACACCTGGCCGAGGGCGATATCTATCAGGTCAATCTGACCTTGCGCGCCCGGTTTCAGCATCAGGGCAGCTGTGAGCGGCTGTTTCTGGATCTGATGCGGCGCCAGCCGGTGGAATTCGCGGCTTTGTTGAAAATGGACGACCGGGCCGTGCTTTCCCTGTCGCCGGAACTGTTTTTAGAGCGCCAGGGACGGCGGCTGCGCACCCGGCCCATGAAAGGCACCGCGCCGCGCGGGCGCTTTTCGTCCGAAGACACGCGGATCGCGCAGGAGCTGGCCAGCGACCCGAAGCAGCGGTCTGAAAACACCATGATTGTCGATCTGATGCGCAATGACCTGTCCCGGATTGCCCGGACCGGCAGCGTGCGTGTGACCAGCCTGTGTGCAGTCGAGCGTTACCAGAGCCTTCATCAGATGACTTCGACCGTGGACGCGGACGTGCCTGAAGACGTCGGCTTTGCCAGGATCGTGGAGCAGCTATTCCCCTGCGGCTCGATCACCGGTGCACCGAAACTGAGCGCCATGCAGATTGCCCATAATCTGGAGACCGGCCCACGCGGGGTCTATACCGGCTCTATCGGCGCTTTGGCGCCTGGCGGTGATTTCCGCTTCAATGTGGCCATTCGCACGCTGGTGCTGCGGGAAGATGGCTGCGGAGAGGCGGGGGTCGGCTCCGGTGTGATTTTCGACTCAGGCGCAGGGCCCGAATATGACGAATGTGCGCTCAAGCTGAAATTCTTGAGCGAGGAGGTGCCCGGCTTCGAGCTTCTGGAGACGCTGGCCTATGACCCGCTGGACGGGTATCTGCTTTTGGAGCGGCATATGCAGAGGCTGCAGGCCTCCGCCGCCTATTTCGGGTTTCCGCTGGATCTTGAGGCCGTGCGGTCCAGACTTGTTGCCGAGGCGGCTGGCTTTAAAGGGCCGCGCCGGGTGCGTCTTCTGGTCGGCCGGGAGGGAGAGGTGTCTCTCAGCTCAACGGCATTGGCCAAGGTGGAGCGGGACAGCGTCTTCAATCTGGTTCTGGCGCGGGAAAAGACCGTGTCGTCCAACCGCTTCCTGTTCCACAAGACCACCCACCGGGCCTTTTATGACGAGGCGCGCCAGCGCTATCAGGCCGTGACCGGCTGCCAGGAAGTGCTGTTTGAAAATGAAGCTGGCTTTCTGACCGAGGGCAGCTATATGACGCTTTTTGTCAAAAAGGACGGCGTGCTGATGACCCCGGCCCTGCGGCATGGGCTGTTGCCCGGAACGTTACGCGCCGGTCTTCTGGAACGGGGGCTGGCCCGGGAAGCCGATCTGACCCGCTCAGATCTGGAAACGGCAGACGAAATCCTGGTTGGCAATTCGGTCCGTGGCCTTGTGCCCGGGCGCCTGCTGGCGCTGGACACAGAAACGGCCCGCCTGCTTCAACAGGAGCAGGGGAGGGAAGCCGCTGCCCGCCGTCAGGCCGGTTGATGCCAAGGCCGGTCAGATGTTCCGTGTCAACATGCTTTGGCATGGACTTCCACGGTCACGTGGGACAGCTCCGGGATCTTTGAAAGGCGCTGTTTGTAAACGCTTGGCGCCAGCGGCTCCTGCGTCACCAGAGACACGATGGCAGCGCAATGGCCCGGGCCCACGCGCCAGACATGCAGATCGGTGATCTTGGTGCTGCCGGTTCCGATTGTGGTGCGGATCTTGTCTTCCAGATGGGCGTCCGGCACCCGGTCCAGCAACACACCGCCCGTGTCCCGCACCAGTCCCCAGGACCAGCGGGAGATGACCAGAGCCCCGACAACGCCCATGACCGGGTCGGCCCAGGTCCAACCATAGGCCCGGCCCATCAGCAGGGCGGCAATGGCCAGCACGGAGGTCAGGGCATCCGCCAGAACATGCAGATAGGCGGCCCGCAGGTTATTGTCCTGCGCGTGGGCAGGGGCATGCTTTTTGTCGTGCCCGTGCCCGTGCCCGTGCCCGTGCCCGTGTTCATGCCCATGCCCATGCCCGTGGTGATGGCCATGGCCGTGGCCATGTGCATGATGGTGATGGTGATCATCCCGCAGGAGCCAGGCACTGGCCAGATTGACGATCAGGCCGATGCTCGCAACCAGGATCGCCTGATCAAAGCTGATCGGAACCGGGGCGACCAGGCGCATCAGGCTTTCCCAGCCGATGAGCAGTGCGATCAATGCCAGACTGACCGCGCTGGCAAAGCCGGCGAGGTCGCCAAATTTGCCGGTGCCAAAACTGAAGCTGCGGTTGCGCGCATGCAGACGGGCATAGCGGTAGGCCAGAACCGCAATCAGCATGGCCCCGGCATGGGTGGACATGTGCCAGCCATCTGCCACAAGCGCCATGGATCCAAAGACATGGCCAGCGGTGATCTCGACTACCATCATGGTGGCGGTCAGAGCAATCACCAGCCAGACCTTGCGTTCATTCCGGTCCTGATCTGCGCCCAAAAAAACATGCTCATGGGGGCCGGCCGAAACGTCTTGTTCGCTCACATCAGACCCTTTCACGCGGGCAGATGGGGTCATTTCATGTAGGTGCCGAGGATTTCCAGAATTTCCTCAACACCTTTTTCCCGGTCCGCTTCGCTCGGCGCGCCAAGAACATGGGCGCGCAGGTGGTCCTCCACGACCTCCCGGGTCAGGCCCGTCACTGCGCCGCGCACGGAGGCAAGCTGGCGCATCACCTCGCCGCAAGCAGCCTCGCCTTCCAAAGCGCGTTCAACGCCCTCGATCTGGCCTTTGATACGGCGTATGCGGGCCAAAAGCCGGGTTTTCTCGCGGATGACGTGGGACATGGGGTCTTTCCTCTTTATATAGTATAGGGGGGTATACTATATTGGGCAAGGGTGTCTGGAGCCGAATGTCTCCAGAACAGGCCGCACAGGGGCTGCAAAGGGCGCGATTTTGGGGGTGGACGGAGCGTCTGACCGCTAGACGACGATGTCCCGTCTTTCCTGCTCACCCACTTCAAACACCCGTTTGTAGCGGGCAATCTCGCTGTCCGGCCCCATGGCCTTGTTGGGATTGTCGCTGAGTTTTACGGTCGGATTGCCATTGGCCGAAACCGCTTTGCACACCAGTGAAAACGGGGCCAGCGTGTCGCCGGGAGTCAGGCCGCGGAAATCATTGGTCAACAAGGTGCCCCAGCCGAACGAGGTGCGCACCCGGCCGGAAAACTGCCCGTGCAGATCGATGATCGTCTGGGTGTCCAGCCCGTCGGAAAAGATCACGAGCTTGTCTTTTGGGTTCTCACCGCGCGCCTGCCACCAGTCAATGGCAATTTCGGCCGCCGTGGCCGGATCGCCGGAATCAATGCGGATGCCGGTCCATTTGGCGAGCCAGTCCGGTGCCCGGTCCAAAAACCCCTTGGTGCCATAGGTGTCCGGCAGGATGATGCGCAGATTGCCGTCATGTTCTTCATGCCAGTCGCGCAAAACGTCATAGGGCGCTTCTGCCAGCGCCTCGTCCGTTTCGGCCAGGGCCGAATAGATCATGGGCAACTCATGGGCATTGGTGCCGACGGCCTCCAGATCGCGCTGCATGGCGATGTGGCAATTGGAGGTGCCGCTGAATTTGCTGCCCAGCCCCTCCATCATGGCCTGCACACACCAGTCCTGCCACAGGTAGGAATGGCGCCGCCGCGTGCCGAAATCGGCAATCTTGAGGGTGCTGAGGCTCTGCAGCCTCTCGATCTTCTCCCACAGCTTGGTCATGGCCCGGGCATAGAGCACCTGCAGCTCAAACTTTTTCATGGAATTGAGCACGGCCCGGGACCGCAGCTCCATCAGGATCGCCAGAGCCGGGATTTCCCAAAGCATCACCTCTGGCCAGGAGCCTTCAAAGGTCAGCTCATACTGACCGTCCCGCTTGTCCAGCTGATAGGGCGGCAGGGTCAGGTTCTCGAACCATTCCATGAAATCGGAGCGGAACATCTGGCGCTTGCCGTAAAACATGTTGCCGCGCATCCAGGTGCTTTCGCCCCGGGTCAGGGACAGGGAGCGCACATGGTCCAGCTGCTCGCGCAACTCCCCCTCATCGACCATTTCGGCCAGGCGGATCTTGGTGGAGCGGTTGATCAGCGAAAAGCGGACGATGGTGTCCGGCTTGTTGCGGAACACGGACTGGCACATGAGAAGCTTGTAAAAATCCGTGTCGATCAGCGACCGGACAATCGGGTCGATCTTCCATTTGTGATTGTGGACTCGGGTGGCAATGTCGACCATGGAACTGCGTTTCTTTGTCTAACTGTCTGATGCCGCGTGGACGGGGAGAGGGCTTGGTATAAACCCAGCAAACGGGAAGGTCCAATGTCTTTGCAGTTGGATGAAATCGTCTGATGGTGTCAGGGCATCCGGAATCCTGTCTTGCAAGGCCAGGTTTTTTGCGGTGGACAGGAAGTCACCGCCACCCTTTTGCGCCGTTGGTGCGGCAGGCGTTGATGGCCGCTCAGGACGGGCCGGAGCAACATTCATTTGTGCTCCACCCTCTTGACCTTCCAGCAACTGGAAAGACTAGCTTTTCCGTCAACGTCCGGCAGAGTTCCCAGGCGCGCTGGCCAAACCGGAAACGCTCCGCAGGGTTTCTTGCAAGCAGACCTGCCACCAGGCGGGGATTTTCTGGCGTAGAATGATCGCCCAAATGGGCATGGGAGGACAGAATGAAACGGGTTTTGGCTGCTGCCTTGATATTGTTTTTTGCGACGCCGGTTGCAGCGCATTCTCCGCTGGAGGCCACGGTTCCGGCCCATGGCGCGGTTGTGACAGACGTGCCTGCTGAGATCGCGATGGAGTTCAAGGGCGCGATCCGGCTCACCCGCGTGACCCTCACCCATGCGGGAAAAGACAGTAGGGACCTTGATCTGGATGGGGTCTCAGGGTTTGTACCGCGCTATGCCCTTCCGCTGCCTGCCCTTGGGGCGGGGCTCTATCAGATCGAGTGGCGTGGTCTCGGCAGCGATGGTCACGCCATGAACGGAACGTTCAGCTTCACGGTCGGTGACTGATGCCGGATGTGTGGGGTTTTGCGGCGGCCGTGGCCAAGTTCGGCCTATATCTTGGGATCCTCGCATCGGCCGGGACTGTCTTTGCAGGCCTGCTCTTTCATCTGGCCCGGATCCGCCGGGCCGCATTTTCCTTTGGCCTTTTGGGCCTTGCCGGTGCTGCCGCTGGTTTTCTCCTGCAAGGGGCCGCGCTCACGGGGGAGGCGAGCGGCATGACAGATCCTGAGATGCTTGGGCTTTTATGGGCAACACATGTGGGCACCGCGTTGAGCCTGCGCATGGCGGGTTTGGCCCTCTTGCTCGGTGGCCTGGCGTTTGGCCGGGTGGGGCTTTGGGTCTCAGCGGCCGGGGGCATGCTGGCGCTTTTCTCCTTCGCCGTCACTGGACATGTTCCGGATCACGACACGCCCTGGCTGAATGCGCTTCTCGTGTTTCATCTGGGAGCGGTCGCGCTCTGGATCGGCATCCTGACGCCGCTGAAACGCCTGGCGTCCTCCAGCAGGCTGCAGGAAGCCGCTGCGCTTGGTCATCGGTTTGGCCGGGCCGCGGCTGTCTTTGTCCCGCTGCTCATTCTGGCGGGGCTGGTGATGGGGACCGCGCTGACCGGTTCACTGACCACGCTTGTTGTGACAGGCTATGGTCAGGCGCTTCTGCTGAAAAGTCTTTTGGTGGCTGGTCTTTTGGGGCTCGCGGCGATGAACAAGTTCCGGTTTGTCCCTCGGCTGGCCGCCCGCGATAGCCGTGCCGCTGTGGAACTCTCCAGATCGATCTCGCTGGAATGGGGCCTCGTGCTTGCAATCTTGCTGACAACAGCCTGTCTCACATCTGTTTTGACTTTGCCGTCATGAGGAAAGCCATGAACCGCCGACAGTTTCTCGCCAGCTCTGCCGCTTTGGGGCTCCTGCCCCTGGAGGGCTGGGCGGCTACCCCTGCACACCGCCTCAAAGCGGAACAGGTCACAGCGCAGATCCTGCCGAATGGAGAAGGCGTCACACGGATGCTTGGCTTCAACGGGTCCATGCCGGGCCCCGAACTGCGCCTGCGACGGGGTGTGCAAGCGGTCATCGAGGTCGAGAACGCCCTGGACCGGGGAACCGCCGTTCATTGGCACGGGATCCGGCTGGACAACAGCATGGACGGTGTGCCCGGGCTGACCCAAACCGTGATTGCACCAGGCAGCACGAGCACCTACAGTTTCGTGCCGCCAGATGCGGGGACCTTCTGGTACCACTCGCATCACACCTCGCATGAGCAGGTGGCCCGGGGCATGGTTGGCCCTTTGATCATCGAAGACGATGACGCAATTGATGTGGACCACGATGTCACTGCGCTCGTTTCAGACTGGCGGATGGAGCGGGATGGCACGCTGACCGGCGACTATACCAACCCCCACAGTGTCTCCCATGCCGGGCTGTTGGGCAGCTTTGCGCGGGCGTTCTTGTCCCGTGACACGGTCCAGTTGGGGGACCGGATCAGGTTGCGGGTCATCAACGCCGCAGCCAACCGCATTTTTCCAATTGCCGTTTCAGGGGCTGAAGGCAAGCTGATCGCGCTTGACGGGATGGCTGTCTCCGGACCGCGTCCGTTTCAGACACTCATGCTGGCCCCTGCGCAAAGGGCTGATCTTGTTCTGGATGTTAAAGGCCCTGTTCGTCTCGACATGATGAGCCGGCAGGGCCCTTACGAGCTCGGGTCCATCGCGGTTCGCGGGACCAGGGAAACCCGCCGGCGGGAGGCGGTTCCGGCCTTGCCTGCGCCGGCTATTCCGCCAGTCACAAAACCGGACCGCACGCTCACCCTTCACATGATGGGGGGCGCCATGGGTGGGCTGCATGGCGGCGCGGATGTCTGGGCGTTCAATGACCTCTCCGGGATGCAAGACCGTCCGTTTGCATCCTTCCAAAACGGCGAAACCGCCAGAATCATATTGGTGAATGACACGTCTTTCCCGCATGGCATGCATCTTCATGGTCACCACTTCTTTGAAGCAAATGAAGATGGCAGCTTGGGGGATTTGCGGGACACCACCCTCGTCTTTCCACGGCAAAGCCGGGAGATCCTGTGCAGGTTCGACAATCCCGGCAAATGGATGCTGCACTGCCATATGCTCAGTCACGCGTTTGGGGGCATGCGCACCTGGGTGGAGGTCACATAGCAGGCACATTGGTTTTCCCAACCTGTCTGAAGCTGGAGATTGATGAATTCGCAACCCTGAGCTTTGTCGAAACCTGTCGTACCGGCGACGAAACTGTGATCAACTGCGTGCCGGAGGACCTGCCACTGGGCTATGCGGCCCGCAAAAACTGAAAGTCTCAGGGTCATTTAGCTGAAACAACCCCATGGAGCACATATGAGAACGCCCATTCTAGCGGTTTTGCTAAGCTTTTTCACAATGGCGGGGCAGGCCTTCGCACAGACCGACGCCAAGGCGATCGCTTATGGCGATAAGCCGCGCAACACGCTCGACCTCTACATGCCTGACGGCGTAAAAAATCCGCCTTTGCTGATTTTCATCCATGGCGGGCGTTGGTATCGCAACGACAAGACGCAGGTTTCGCTTTACGGCCGCGTTGAAGCTCTTCTGCAAGCTGGCATTGCCATTGCCTCGCTCGATTACACTTATTCGACCGATGAGATTTGGCCGGCCCAGATCAATGATGTTGAAAAAGCCTTGGCATTCCTGCGCGAAAATGCGGATCAGTATGGCTACGACGGGCAAAAAATTGCTGTTTGGGGACAGTCTTCGGGCGCACATCTGGCGTTATGGGTGGGGGCTTTATCTGCCAAAGATCCCGAAACGATGCTTGATGCGGTTGTGTCGTGGTATGCGCCTTCCAGTCTTTATGATCTGGCCGGAGATCATGCCGCTGACGGAGTGTCTGATACTCCGGTCCAACACCAAAGCGAGCCCCAAGTTTCGGGCAGCCGCGGCAATGACACACTTTCCGTCAGTCCGGAGGGGAGCCGCCAGAACAGTGTGGCGCACAGTCCAGACATGTTGCCCGAGAGTATTCTCATCGGCAAGGACGTGTCCGCGCACAAGGCCGCTGCCGATGCCGCAAGTCCTGAGATCTATATCGCCAATCTGCCAAAGGGGCAGAAGCTTCCCAACTTTTTGCTGATGACGGGAACAATGGACAAGGTGGTCTCTCCGCGGCAGACAAAACGGCTCTTCGATACCTTGAAAAAACAGGGCGGCGCGGAACAAGTCGAGCTCGCTTGGGTTGAGGGCGCCGGCCATGGCGGCGATCTGTTCACACCGCATGTTCCGCAGGTTGTCGATTTCCTGATGCGGCAGTTCACCAGAAAGGCTGACCACTGAGAGGTCAAAGCGGCCCGGTTTGCAAACCGGCCTTTCGGGTGATGGAAAGCAGCCCATCGCCAGCGTTGCGCCACTTGCCCGATGAACCGCTCACGCAGACGCAGCGGTGGCCCGCTCGCGTTCATTCACTCCCACGGTTCCACCGTCAGTTCCGGCCAGAGGGCCTTCATGCGCGCGGCTTTTTCCGTGTAGGTCTCCTCGTTCGGCTGCCCGTGATTTGGCACAAGCCGCAGCCCAAAAAGATTGGCGAGGCCGAAGGGGGCGTGGAGGTGGAGCCTGTCTGAGCTGTCCATCTGCGCTGCCACCGCATGGGTTCTGGCGGCATAGGTGGTCAGGGCGTCCATGGAACAGTCAAGCGGTCTGTAGGGGCGGCCAAAGCGCTTCTCATACCACAGGTGCACGCGTGCCTGATTGCGCACTTCCAGAAGATCGGCCAGGTCGGGAAGTGCCGCATTCACTTGCTTGATCACCGCGTCCTCAGCCTCATAGGACAGGTCGGTGCCGTCAAAATAGATCAGGTCGAAATCCTTGATGCCATGGAACAGCGGACGTTCGGTAACGACATTCCAGACAGTCTGATAGATCCCGCCGGAAACCAGCCAGGCATCGGGCAGTGCAAGGTCGCGCAGGGTGCGCAGCATTTGAAGAATGTGCGGCGCCTGAAGGAGGATCTCCTTCAGATGATGCAGGCGGTCCTCTTCGGCGGCGCCGTAAGGGGTGCCCAATCGGTCTAGCAGGGCGCGGTCCATGGGAGAGGTCAAAAGTCCCGAGGGAAGGAGGGAGAGCGGTCTTGACCAGCCTAGCCGATTCTCGGCGGAGCTCCATCCCGGATTTTGGGGGCGTGCCCCGGCAGGAGAAAATTGCGGCGTGTCCACACGTGCCTGGCTGCTTGACACTGCGGCAGTCGGTGCCATGTTCACGGCAAGGTTGATTAATCCAGGATCGGTTTCATGACCCGTTTTTCAAAGACATGTGCGGCCCTTGCAGCACCGGCGGTGGCCGGAGCCCTTGGGGCGGGGCTTTTCCTTCTGGCGGTTCAACCCTCCGAGGCCCAGTCCCGGCGGCCCGACACCCGTGCCATGACCTGCGCCCAGGTGCAGGCGATGATCGAGCAGAGGGGGGCCGTGCTTTTGAGCACTGGTGAGTATACATTCGACCGCTACGTGGCCAACCGCAGTTTCTGCCCCCATGGGGAGGTGGCGGGCAACAACTGGGTGCCGACCAAGGACAAAAGGCGCTGTCTGGCTCGCTCCTGCGTTAATCCGCGAGCTTTCAAATTCAACGACTGATGGGCCCGGACTGGAAAAATAGAAAAACCGGCCCCTAGGCCCCGCTCCGGAGAGCTGAGCCACAGGGCCGGTCCCAGGGCAAAACAGGCGGCGGGAGACTTATCCTCTCAGCGTGCCGCCGGTGGCTTTTTCCACATTGGCGATGATCTTTTTCGACACAGCGTCGATATCCTCATCGGTCAGGGTTTTCTGGCGCGGCTGCAAAAGCACGTCGATGGCGACCGACTTCTGATCATCCGCGACCCCCTGGCCTTCATAAATGTCGAACAGGGTGACATCGGCGATCAGGGTTTTCTCCGCCCCGCGGGCAGCCTTCAGAAGTGTTTCGGCCTTCACATCCTTGCCCACCAGGAAGGCGAAGTCACGCCGCACCGGCATCAGCTGACTTGCATCCAGCGAGCCCTTGGAGCGGCCCCCTTTGGACTTCGGCTGGGGCAGGGCGTCCAAATAAATCTCGAACGCCACCAGCGGGCCTTCCAGGTCCAGCGCGGCCAGCGTTCGCGGATGCACTTCCCCGAAAACGGCCAGGGTGTTTTTCGGGCCGAGCTTCAAACAGCCCGAACGGCCGGGATGGAACGTGGCTGGCGCGTCTGCAACGACCTGCAGTTTTTCAACCGGAGCCCCAATGGCTGCAAGAGCGGCTTCCGCATCTGCCTTGGCGTCATAAACATCAACCGCCGCAGAGGTGCCGGACCAGTGGCGGCCGCCCCCCTGGAGTCTGGCCGTGCCCCGGCGCACACCGCCGGCGGCCATCTTCTGGCCCTCCGGCGCATCGCTTTCAAAGATCTGGCCGATTTCGAACAGGGCCACATCGCCAAAGCCCCGGTCTGCATTGCGCTGGGCGGCGGTCAAAAGACCGGGCAGCAGGCTCGGGCGCATGTCGGACATTTCGCTCGAAATCGGATTGGCAAGCGCAAGCGCCGCACTGCCGCCCCCGAACAGCTCCGCCTGAGTGCGGCCGATGAAGGACCAGGTGACCGCCTCGTTGAAGCCCCGGGCGGCCAGTGCCCGCCGGGCCTTGTTCCGGCGGATCTGTCCCGGTGTCAGAACCTTGCGGCCAACGGTGCCAAGGCGCGGCAGGGGCGTCAGCGGCACCCGGTCGAGACCGATGATGCGCACCACTTCTTCCACGAGATCCGCCTTGCCTTCAATATCCGGGCGCCAGCTGGGAGCGGCCACCTTGACCGTGTCCCCGGAGCCGGAAATCCAGAAGCCGAGCGCCTTCAGGGTCAGGTTGGCTTCGGCCTGGGACACCTCGACACCCGAAAGGCGCTTGATCTCAGCATAGGGAAAATCGATGATGGTGTTGCTCTCCGGAACGGACCCGGCCTGAAGGGGCTCGGACGGCTCACCGCCGCACAGGTCCAGCACCATCTGGGTGGCATAATCGAGGCCAGGCATCATGTAATCCGGATCAACCCCGCGCTCGAACCGGTAGCGGGCATCCGTATTGACACCCAGCTTGCGGCCGGTCGCGGCAATATCGTCTTCGTCCCAAAGGGCGGATTCGATCAGCACATTGACGGTCTCGTTGGTACAGCCGGAGGGCTCGCCGCCCAGAATGCCGCCCAGGCTTTCCACGCCGTTGTCATCGGCAATGACGCAGACCGTATCGTCAATCTCATAGGTCTTGCCGTTCAGCCCGTCGATCTTCTCGCCGTCCTTGCCCCGGCGCACCACCAGATGTCCGTGCACCTTGTCCGCGTCGAAAACGTGGAGCGGACGGCCCTGGTCGAAGGTGATGTAGTTGGTCATGTCGACCAGCGCATTGATCGGACGCAGGCCGATGGCCGTCAGCCGGTCCTGAAGCCATTTTGGCGACGGGCCGTTTTTCACCCCCTTGACCAGGCGCAGGCCGAACGCCTTGCACATGGGCTTGGTGGCGCCGAAATCCAGCGTCACCCCAACCGGGCAGGGGTAGCTGCCCCGGATCTGGCCGTGAGAGCGCTCTTTGAGCTTGCCGAGCCCGGCTGCGGCCAGGTCCCGGGCAATGCCGTAAACGCCGGTGCAGTCCGGACGGTTGGGGGTCAGGCCAATTTCTATCACCGGCTCGTCGAGCCCGGCCCATTCCGCATAGGCCATGCCAACGGGGGCATCGGCGGGCAGGTCGATAATGCCGTCATGTTCTTCGGAGAGTTCCAGCTCCCGCTCCGAGCACATCATGCCGAAGCTGTCCACGTCCCGGATCTTGCCAACGGACAGGGTGATGTCGAGGCCGGGCACATAGTCGCCCGGCTTGCCCAGAACCCCGACAAGCCCGGCGCGGGCATTGGGGGCGCCGCAGACGATCTGCACCGGCTCGCCTGCGCCCGTATCGACTTTCAGGACCCGCAGGCGGTCCGCATTTGGGTGCTGCTCGGCTTCCAGAACCTTGGCAATGCGGAACGGCTTCAGCCGGTCGGCGCGGTTGGTGACCTCTTCGACTTCCAGCCCGATCAGAGTGAGACGCTCAACGATCTCTTCCAGGGGGGCGTCGGTTTCCAGGTGCTCCTTGAGCCAGGAAAGGGTGAATTTCATGTGCTTTACTCTTTATCGCTTGGGCGGCCATGCCTGGGCCGCAAATCGGGTCAAATCCTGGGTCAGTTGCCGAGGCGGCCGACTTCGGGCACCACCGTGGCATTGCCATAGCTTTCGGCGAAGCGGCGGCCGATATCGGCGAACTCGCCGGACCATTCGCGCACCATGTCCGGCGTGATCTGCTGGTTCGTCGCAATAACCTGGGCCGCTTCGGCCTCAATCCGGTCGCGCAGGATGCCCAGCTCCACCTGGGCGGCATATTCCGCCCGGTACTTGCCGAGCCAGCCCAGAGCCACAATGACCACCATGACCAGAAGGGCTGCGGTGCTGGTCAGCCCCGCCCACTTGGCCGTGCCGCCAATGCGCCGGTCGCTGGCGATCAGCACCATGGAGGCAATGGTCAGGAAGGCCACGATGTAGATCGCCTGGAGAAAGCTCTGGTATTTCTCCGCAGAGCTGGCCTCGTGATTGGCGCGCAGCGTCGTGATCCGGTCCCTGAGATAGAGCAGGGCGTCGGCTTCCGTGCCCAGCTTGTCGCGGAAATACGTGTCGCAAAACCGCAACCTACCCCGGTTCTCGATCTTCTCGGCACAGGCCTCCAGAAACGAGGTCGGCGTTGCAACACGCTCTTGCTTGTTGTCTGTCTGCGCTGTTGCCGGAAGCGTTGCGGCCATCAACAGCGCAGCGATGAGGTAAATGCGGGTCAGCAAGGACATGGACAATCGCCCCAGGGTTCAGGTGATCAGGTGGACAAGCCGCCGAACAGGGTCGGCAGGTCGAGGGGGCGGAAGCCGTAATGCTGGATCCAGCGCAGATCCGCATCAAAGAAAGCGCGCAGGTCCGGCATGCCGTATTTCAGCATGGCGATCCGGTCGATCCCCATGCCCCAGGCGAACCCCTGATAGACATCCGGATCGAGGCCGCAATTGCGGATGACATTGGGGTGCACCATGCCGCAGCCCAGGATTTCCAGCCAGTCTTCCCCCTGGCCGATCTTCACTTCTCCGCCGGAGCGATCGCACTGGATGTCGAGTTCCATGGACGGCTCTGTGAAGGGGAAGAAGCTCGGACGGAAGCGCATCTTGATGTCATCGACTTCAAAGAAGCTCTTGCAGAATTCCTGCAGCACCCATTTCAGATGGCCGAAATGGCTTTCCTTGTCGATGACAAGGCCTTCCACCTGGTGGAACATGGGCGTGTGGGTCTGGTCGCTGTCGCAGCGATAGGTCCGTCCCGGAATGATCACCCGGATAGGCGGTTCCTGGGTGCGCATGGTGCGGATCTGCACAGGAGACGTATGCGTGCGCAGCAACAGCCGCTCGCCGTCTTCCTTTTCGTTGAAAAAGAAGGTGTCGTGCATTTCGCGCGCCGGATGGCCTTCCGGAAAATTCAGCGCCGTGAAATTCAGCTCATCGGTTTCGATATCGGGACCTTCGGCAATGGAAAAGCCCATATCCGCAAAAATTGCCGTCAGTTCATCGATCACTTGGCTGACCGGGTGAATGCGGCCGGTTTCCGCAGGCGCGGGGCGCAGCGGCAGGGTGACATCCACGGTCTCACTGGCAAGCCGTGCTTCCAGCGCGGCTGCGGCCAGAACGTCCTTGCGGGTGTTGAGCGCCTCGGTGATCCGGGCTTTCAGGCCGTTCAGGGCCGGCCCCATCACCTGGCGTTCCTCCAGGGTCATCTTGCCGAGGGTCTTCATCTGCTCGGAGATCTTGCCCTTCTTGCCCAGGGCGTTGATCCGCAGCTCTTCCAGGGCGGCTTCGGTCTCAGCGCCGTCAATGGCCGCAAGAAGATCGGTTTCTAAGGTATCGAGATTGGACATGCGTGCTCGGTTGTCGGTGCCGCGTATCGGGCGCGGGCTGTGTTCGAAACGGAAAGTCGGGGTCTTTTAGCGAATATTCACGCGGAAGGCCACGGCCTCAACGCATTATTGCGTGAGCCCCGGATGACGGAAAAAGGCGCTTGATTTCAAAGACTGCGGACCAGGCGCCTCAGCGCGTAAATCGTCCGCAGGCCGGACCTTGACGCTCCGGCGCGCGCAAATAGACCCCGCATGTCCGCCCGGTCGGGGCAGCACGGTCCAGAACACAACAAGGGGCAGCGCAATTCATCATGGCGGCACTCTACCCAAAGGCGTGAGAAAGACAAGGGGGAAGCGGCAGGAGAGGTCCGGCCCGTTCCTCCGCCGGTCTTTTGAAACCAGGACGTTTGCCCGCACATTCCTTGCATTTTCGCGCCATCCTGGCCAAGAGCGGGGACCTCATTCATATTTTGAGCAGTCTCCGTCTCAGGGCCGGTGCGGCGCGAAGGGCTGAGGGAACGCGCCCGTCACCTGACTCTGAAGTTCGTCACATTTCCCGGCACGCTCCATAGGAACTTCAGAGTCAACAGGGCGATTGGCAAGTTTATGTTTCTAGTGTGGTTTTCGAATTTGAAATACGCTCCGGCGGTGACTGCAAAAGTGAGGCATATTTCAAATTCACCACACTAGCTTTCCACCTTATCCGCCCCTTTGGCCCGCCCGATCGAGCTTTGCAGCTCCTGTTTCAGCCACGTGCCGAACGCCGCTTTTGCCTTGGTCTGGGGCGCGGTCCGGCCGCTGAGGAGCCAATAGGACAGATCCGTTGCCGGACGTTGGGGGAAGGGGGCAATGACCTGCCCGGCCTGGACCGCATAGACCGCCAGGGTTTCCCAGGCGAGAAACACTCCCTGGCCGGCAATGGCCGCATCCAGGCACAGGGAGCCGTCGGAAAAGCTCGGGCCGTCCTGCAAAATGCTTTCGTCCAGGCCGAACAGATGCAGCCAGGTGTTCCAGGAATAGGGCTGGCCGGGATCATGGATGATGGGCAGTCTGGCAATGTCCGAAGGGTGCCGGAACTGTTCGGCCAGCGCCGGACTGCAGACAGGAAACACCCGGTGGCGCAGGAGCTTTTCGGCCCGAAGACCCGGATAAGGGCCCCGGCCGACCCGGATGCACAGATCCACGTCGCTCAGATCCGGGTCGACCAGATCAATTGTTGCCTCCACCCGGACCCTTATGCCCGGATGGGCCTTGGTGAATTTCTTCAAATGCCAGACCAGCCATTTGCCCGCAAAAACCGGGGCAACCGAAATGGTCAGCGCATCCTCGCGGCCACGGCTTGTGGTCGCAATCGCAGTGGCGAGCGACGACATGGCCGCGGTCAGATGGGGCTGCATGGCCTGCATATGGGGCGTTGGCACCAGCAACCGGTTCTGGCGCTCGAACAGGGGTACGCCCAGCTGGGCTTCGGTTTTCTGTACCTGCTGGCTGACAGCGCCAACGGTGACGCCCAGATCCTCGGCGGCGGCCTTTGCCGACCCGAGGCGGCCCACGGCTTCCACGGCCCGCAGGCCGGACAGGTGAATGCGGTTCAAGGACTTCATTTTAGCAAATCTAAATCGAAAGCCAGAAGAAGTCGATTTTTTAAAAGGGAAAAAGCGACTAGATAATCAGCATCGCTAAATTCAGGAAAAGGATTTGGCCATGAAGACAACAACAAGAAGGAAACTGATCCTCATGATGAAACTGTTTATGCGCCGCCATCTGCGCACCGCCCCCCCGAGCTGGACGGACCGGACCGACCCTTTGTCCCACCCGGCCATCCAGCGCATGAGCCCGCGTGAACTGGCGGACCTGCCGCTGAACCGGCGCTGAACGGCCGGGGAGAAGCTGGATCACGCATGGGCTGAATTTACAGCCCGTCGAACAGCAGCTTTGTTGCTGCAGAAAGTGTTTCTTCCAGCTCTGAGAGATTGCAGACGACATCTCCAAGATCTGCGGTCGGGACAGTGGCCAGATGCTGTGTCAGCATCACATAATTCAGCCCGTTGATGGTGAGAAGCGGATTGAGGCCTTCAATCCGGGTGCTGAATTCCTCACCGGTGACGAGCGGCACCACAACACGGGTGTTGAACCCATCCAGAAGATCGGCTTGCAGAACCAGGGCGAGCGTGCCGGGATGTTCCAGCCGGTGAACATCAAAGCGGGCCATTAAAACGGACGATGCCTTTCAGACGGCAAGCCGTTCTTGTCGACAAAGGCATTGGCCGCTTCAATCGCCGTCGCATTCTCCTGGCGCCAGAGCCGTTCCCGCTCTGCGCGCACAGCCTGCTTCAAACCCTCTTCCGCTGCTTTGGCGAGATCAAGTTTCAAGTCGCTTGCCTGTTTCGCGAGCCGTGGATCAATCGCGACATTAAACATTTTACTGGGGCGCATGGCCGGTCTCCGCCGTGGTGATCCGGATCTGTTTGTCACGGGAGACAAGCCTAGCGTGAGACAGGCAGCACATCAATCATGTCTGCCGGCAGCAATCGCCGACCCGCGTCTTTTGTCTTGACCTGGAGCGGCTCCAGCCCCGTAGGCTGTGCCGGACAGTACGAAAGAGACACCATGCGTATTTCAGAAGCGGCGGCCAGATCGGGGCTCAGCGCCGATACGATCCGGTTTTATGAAAAGTCAGGACTTGTCCCGGCGGTTCAGCGCGGGCCGGACGGTTTGCGCCGGTTTTCGCCGGAAAATGTCGAATGGCTCACTCTGCTTTACTGGCTTCGCAAGACCGGAATGCCGCTTAAGGAAATGCAGCATTTTGCGGCGCTCTACCGGTTAGGGGACAGTAGCATTCCAGAGCGTAAGGCCATTTTGCTCCAGCATGAGCAGAGGCTTCAGCAGCGCCGGGCGGATCTGGACCGGTGCCAGGAGGTGCTGGCTTACAAGATTGCAGCATACAGAAAAATTGAAGGAGACGGCCCGTGAAAATTCTGCTTGTTGGTGCTTCAGGGGATGTGGGCAAGGCAGCCTATGCGGAGTTGTCCGGCCGCCATGAGATCATCACCGCCGGCCGCTCGTCGGGGGACTGCCGGGTGGATCTGGCCGTGCCGGAAAGCGTTGAGGCCCTATACCGGGAGACCGGACCGGTTGATGCGGTGCTTTCGGCAGCTGGTGAAGTTGAATTTGGGCGATTGAGCGAGATGACGGCAGACCGGTTCCGTTTCGGTCTGGAAAACAAGGTGCTCACCCAGATCAATCTGGTCCTGGCGGGCCTGACCCAGGTGAGCGAACGCGGTTCGTTCACCCTGACAAGCGGCATTCTGGACCGGGATCCGGTACGTATGGGCGCAGGGGCGGCGACGGCCAATGGGGCCCTGGCCGGGTTCGTGACGGCCGCTGCCATCGACCTTCCCCGAGGGGTGCGCATCAACGTTGTCAGTCCTGGACTGTTGGAGGTGTCCGCCGATCAGTATGGCGCCTGGTTCCCGGGCCACGATCCGGTGCCGTCCCGGCGCGTGGGGCTGGCCTATGCCAAATGCGTTGAAGGGGCCATCACCGGGCAAGTTGTGACCGTGGATTGATGGAAGGCGCCCGGCGATTTGTTGAGGGTGGTGCTAGACGGAGCCGGGTTCAGGTGGCCGGTCTGCATAGTGCGCGATCCCATATCCGAACGACCAGTTCTCCATTTTTGTTTCAACCAGATTGATGAAAATATCATCGGGCCGCAGACCAGCTTCGCGTTCCAAGCCGTCGGCAAGCCGTTTGAACAGGGCCCGTTTTTTCTCCAAGGGCCGGGTGTTGCTAACGGTGAGTTGCACAATGACGAGCTCATCGGAGCGGTCAACACCGCCATAGTGGCGGCCATAGGCGAAGTCATCCGGCTCGTGTTCCGTGATCGTGATGAAGCGGTCATCCGCGGGCACATCAAAGGTCTCACGTAAGGACAGATAGACCTGATCCATGATCGCAGTCTTCCGGTCCGGTGTCTTTGAACCTTTGAGAATGGAAATTTGTGCAAGCGGCATGGAGCTCTCCCTCTGAAAAGATAGTGAAATCAAGGTAGCAGTTGCCTTTTGATGAGGAAAACAAATCTTTGATATTTCAGAAATTCAATTTTAAAATAGATGCATGCAAAATCTGGATATGGATCTTCTGAGGGCGTTTGTTCGTGTGGCTGAAACCGGTAGTTTCACCCGGGCAGGGGCCATGGTCGGGGCGAGCCAGTCTGCGGTTAGCCTGCGGATCAGAAAGCTGGAGGACCGCCTTGGCTGCGTCTTGCTCAGCCGGTCGCCCCGGTCGGTCCGTCTGACGAGCGTCGGCGCACGGTTCCTGAAAGACGCGCGCCGCCTAATCGAATTGCATGACCGGGTTGCGGCAAACGTGGCAGGTGCGCAGACAGTGTCGCGGCTGCTGATCGGGATCAGCGATCACGCAGCGGGAAATAAATTGCCGCAGGTGATTGCCCAGCTCACACAGTCTCTTCCACATCACAGATTGGAGGTGTCGGTGGGATCATCCGAGCCACTGTTTAAAGACTTCAAGGCAGGACTGCTGGATGTGGTCATGGTCCACTCGGACGATGTCGGCGTTCCGGCACAAACCGCCTTTGAAGAAGATCTTGTCTGGGTTGCCTCCAGAACCTTCGACTGGCCATCGGGCAAGCAGCTGCCTCTTGTCGGGCTGACAAACAGCTGCTCGGTGAAACGGCTCGCAGAAGAGGTTTTGAGAAAGGCCGGAATAGGCTTTGACAATGTTTTTACCGGAACCAGCGTTGGCGCGGTCCAGGCAGCCGTTTCAGCCGGGCTTGGCATTGCCTGCCTGAACCGGCGGAACATTCCGGAAGGGGGGCGGGACATTGGAACTGTTTATCAGCTGCCGGATTTGCCAAAGACACGGATGGCCCTGTTCGCGCGCCCGTCCGATACCAATACCGGCACCAGCACGGTGGCTGCAGCAATCCTCAAGGCCTTTCAGGAAACATGCTGAGTGGCGGCGAAAGTGGCGTGAACCCAAAGGCGTACCGGAGCTGATCTGTGGACCGGCCCCTGAGCGCCTGCGCGCTCAGGACTTTTTCACAAATTCGGTCAGAATGACGATCCGCTGATCGTTCACCCGGCCTTCAATCTGCGTTGGGTTATCTGCAACGAGACTGATATTTCGCACCGCCGTACCGCGTTTGGCCGTGAAATTGGCACCCTTGACCTTCAGATCTTTGATCAGGGTCACGGTGTCGCCCGCGCTGAGAACAGCGCCGTGGGTATCCTTGTGAGGGTCGCTGGCGGCCTCGCTCTGGTCCGCCTCCTCGTGGCCGGCCTTGGCCCAGGCCAGGACCTCGTCTTCCAGATAGAGCATGTCAAGCAGATCGCGGGCCCAGCTTTCTCCCTGCAGCTTTGTCAACAGGCGGTAGGCGGTGACCTGAACCGCCGGGACCTGGCTCCAGGCGCTTTCATTCAGGCAATGCCAGAGGTTCGGATCAAGTTCCGCCGCACCGGAGATCTGATCCGCGCAGGCTTTGCTGAGAAGAAGGGTTGTGTCCGCTGTGCCATCTGCGTCCGGACCGACCTGAAAAAGAACGAGGTCCTCAGCCGCGCCGCTGAGTTCGCACTTATGGCCGGCGCGCTCGGAAACGGCCTGTTCAACGCTCATGGAACATTCCTTTTGTTGCGTGTGGAGCGTAAAGGGACTGAGACAGGGACACCGGTCTCAGCCTGGCCGCTGCTCACTCGTCCATCTTGAGCGCCTGAATAAACGCTTCCTGTGGAATTTCCACCTTGCCGAACTGACGCATCTTCTTTTTACCCGCCTTCTGCTTTTCCAGAAGCTTGCGCTTCCGGGTGGCGTCGCCACCGTAGCATTTGGCGGTCACGTCCTTGCGCAGGGCGGCGATGGTTTCACGGGCAATCACCCGGCCGCCAAGGGCAGCCTGAATCGGGATCTTGAACATGTGCCGTGGGATCAGGTCCTTCAGTTTCTCGCACATGGCCCGTCCGCGCCGTTCCGCCTGGCTGCGGTGCACAAGAACGGAGAGGGCGTCCACCGGCTCCTCGTTGACCAGGATCGACATTTTGACGAGGTCGCCCGCCCGATAATCGGAGATCTGGTAGTCGAAGGAAGCATAGCCCTTGGAAATGGATTTCAGCCGGTCGTAGAAATCAAACACCACTTCGTTGAGCGGCAGGTCATAGGCGACCATGGCGCGGGAGCCCACATAGGACAGATCCACCTGAATGCCGCGCCGCTCCTGGCAAAGCTTCAGGATGCCGCCCAGATACTCGTCCGGTGTCATGATGGTCGCCCGGATCCAGGGCTCGCGGATTTCATCGATCTTGACCACATCGGGCATGTCGGCCGGATTGTGCAGGTCGATATCGGTGCCATCGGTCATGGTCATCTGGTAGACCACGGACGGGGCGGTGGCGATCAGGTCCAGATCGAATTCGCGCGACAGGCGTTCCTGAATGATTTCCAGATGCAGCAGGCCCAGGAAACCGCAGCGGAAGCCAAAGCCGAGCGCCGCAGACGTCTCCATTTCGAAAGAGAAGCTGGCATCGTTCAGGCGCAGCTTGCCCATGGCGGCGCGCAGGTCTTCAAAGTCATTGGCGTCCACCGGAAAGAGACCGCAGAACACAACCGGCTGGGCTGGTTTGAAGCCCGGCAGCGGCTCGGCACAGGGCTTCTTGTCCAGGGTGATCGTATCCCCGACCCGCGTGTCGGCCACTTCCTTGATGGACCCGGTGATGACGCCGATTTCGCCTGAGCGCAGCTCGTCCACCTGGATGAATTTCGGGGTCATGACGCCGACCCGGTCAATGTCATAGGACGCGCCAGTGCCGATCATTTTGATCTTCTGGCCCTTCTTGAGAGAGCCGTTGATCACGCGCACCAGAACCATGACACCAAGATAGGTGTCGTACCAGCTGTCGACCAGCATGGCCTTCAGGGTGTCGTCCGGATCACCTTCGGGAGCGGGCAGTTTCTGGACAATCGCTTCCAGAACATCCTCAACGCCAAGCCCGGTCTTGGCGGAAATCATGCAGGCCTCGGAGGCATCGATGCCGATCACATCCTCGATCTGTTCCTTGATCCGGTCCGGCTCGGCCGCAGGCAGGTCGATCTTGTTCAGAACGGTGACGATCTCGTGGTCATTGTCGATGGCCTGATAGACATTGGCAAGCGTTTGCGCTTCCACCCCTTGAGAGGCATCCACCACCAGCAGCGAGCCTTCGCAGGCCGCAAGCGAGCGGGACACTTCATAGGCAAAATCCACGTGGCCCGGTGTGTCGATCAGATTGAGCGTATATTGCTGGCCATCCTTGGCATTGTAGATCAGACGAACCGTCTGGGCCTTGATGGTGATGCCGCGCTCCCGCTCGATATCCATGGAGTCGAGCACCTGCTCGGTCATCTCCCGGTCGGTCAAGGTGCCGGTCATCTGGATCAGGCGGTCGGCAAGGGTCGACTTGCCGTGGTCGATATGGGCCACAATCGAAAAGTTGCGGATGTTGGAAAGCGTCTTCGTCGTCATGGCCGCCCCTTTACCATCGCAATCCGGTTTCCACCAGAAAAATGAACACTTTTCCCGGTGTAAGTCCGCTGCTTTTTGCGCTTCTTTCCGGCGGTAAGCCACATTTTTGCCTTAGGTCGCAGATGAGATCTGCATCAAGATGCAGATTGCTGCGCTCCTCCCTGATCCAGGCTCAACAGAAGGACCTGACCCCATTACAGCAAATGAAACAGTATTGGTCCGGGGCGCGGAGCCCCGGGACGTTCCCGATATCCTCGCGCTTTACAACCAGGCGGTGCGTGAAACGACAGCCGCCTGGACCACGGCGGAGGAAACACTGGACGACCGGCTCACCTGGTTTGAGAAGCGGGCTGCGGACGGGCTCCCGGTTCTGGTCGCGTGCGGCCCGGACAACAAGATTGTCGGCTTTGCCAGCTTTGGCCCATTCCGCCCGCGCGAAGGCTACCGGCTGACGGCGGAACATACGGTCTATGTCGATCCGGCGGCACAGGGGCGCGGGGTCGGGCGGAAACTCTTGAGCCGTCTTATCGAGATTGCAGGCACAAGCGGCCTTCATGTGCTGGTCGGTGTCGTGGACGGGCAGAACTCAGCCTCGATCGGTCTGCACCGGGCACTCGGTTTCGATATTGCCGGTATTTTGCCGGAGACCGGCACCAAATTCGGCCGCTGGCTGGATCTGGTGTTCTTGACCAAGGTGCTTAGCCCGATGGATGCGCCGGACGGATAGCACGAATTCCGTTCCATGGGATTGGCCGTACGGAGACCTCAAGGAGGTGAAGGCGTCAGGAGACCAGACCCGGCTTGATCACGCGCGGCACGCTTTTTTGCCTTGAGAGGGCAGTGGGGTCATGCTTGGCTCACCAACATTCGGTCTCACATGTCTATTGGGCTGTCAGTACGGTGCGGCAGTCCGGCGGCAGCGCAGCTAGCGCCATGGCCCGTTTTTTGACGACCTTCGGCTTTTCTCCGGGTTTCCGTGGTTTTTTCGGCACCCAAGGTTCGTCCGACAGCCAGTATGCGAGATTGGCACCGCAGCCATCTCCGGGGGGAGGAGGCGCCTGGTTCTTGCAACCGGTGCTGCCTCTTGGGCAGGCCAGCCGCACATGGAAATGATAGTGGTGCCCCCACCAGGGACGGACCTTGCGCAGCCAGGCCCGGTTCCGGCCTTTTTCGAACGTGCACAGGGCTTTCTTGATCACCGGATTGACGAAGATCCGGGCGACGCGCTTGTCGGATGCAGCCCGGCGGATCAGGCGGGCGTGAACATCGGTCCATTTGCGCGGGTCGACGCGCCGGTCGGCGCCTTTCACATCCAGCGGGCCCTTCAGCATGGAAATCGCGGACACCTGTTCCCGCTCCTGCGCGGACAGGCGTCTTTTCGGCATTTCCGTCAGCCAGATATCCGCATCCAGCCCGATCTGGTGACTGGCATGGCCGGACAGCATTGGCCCGCCGCGTGGCTGGGCCAGATCGCCGACAAGAAGGCCGTTCCAGCCCACTTCCGGCGCATCGGCTGCCAGATCCTTCAGATAAGCAATCAACTCCGGATGGCCCCAGTTCCTGTTGCGTGACAGGCGCATGGCTTGCCAGGTAGGGCCGTCTTCGGGAAGTTTGGCGCCGCCCGCCAGACAGCCCTTGGCATAGGAGCCGATGGCGCGGGCTTTCAACGGCGCCGGGCCGTTGGCCGCCCCGAAATAGTCCTTTGCCGGAAGCTGGGAACGCAGCACCAGTTTGGGCGTCTGGGGGACATATCCCTCCGGTACGGCCCGCTTCTTGAAAGGTACCGGAACTGCCGAAACGGCAGCCGCCGCACCGGGGGCTGCGGTTTGCACAGGGGCCGCGCCAGGCTTTGCCGCCGGCACCGGTGCGCCTGAGACCTCTAGAGGAAAAAGGGCCGCTGCAAGCATTCCGGCCAGCCCCGGCAGGGAAGAACTCCAAAAAAGGCGCACGGATCTGGTGGGCTCGCTCACGGGGGCCTCAAAGGGGTTGCGGGCCCTTTCGCCGGGCCGCTGCTGGCTCCGGCCGCCGGGATCAGTCATGATCCGGCAACCGGACGGGTTCAGGCAGCATGCACCAAATCGGCCTCGGGCGCATCTTCTTCCGTTGGGAGAAGATGGTCTTTCAACAGATCGGCCAGCCTATCGAGCAACACGGTGTTGTCTCGGATCATCCGGTCGGCGGCCCCGTTCAGCTGGATCAGGTTGCCCGGACGGGCATTGTCCAGATCTTCTGCCTCTGGCTCCAGTACCGTGTTCAGCCGGTGATAGGTTACGTTGGGCAGTTCGTTGAAGAGATGCTCGGCCTGATAGGAGGCCGTCTGGGTCTGCCCGTCGGCAAAGATCGACAACAGCGGAACGCCCTTGGACGGCTGCATCCAGCCCAGTGAGCCCCAGCCGATGGCCTCCTGATATGGGAAGGGCCGTCCCGGAGCACGGCCGGTGCCAAGCGACAGGATCACGATGTCCTCCTGGTCCCAGCCCAGTTTGCGGGCCTCCAGATAGGCCGCGATGGCCGGGTCATTCATGAACACGCCGCCATCAACCAGCGCTTCGTCGCGCTTGCGGCTCAGATTTTCCACCCGGGCCGGTTCGAAATAGGCCGGAGCGGCGGTTGTGGCCCGCACGGCCTGCCAGAAATAATAGTCGTCCGGGCGGCTGCCATTTTCCTCAAGCCCGTTGGTCAGGAACACCGCTTTGCGCTGTTCAATGTCATAGGCGGTCAGCACCAGCCGGGTCAGGCCGCTGGCCATGGACGTCCAGCCGAAGCGCTCCTTCAGCAGCTTTTCAAGCGGGCGGGCGTCATAGGTTTCGTCGAACAGGCCGAGCGGATTCGTCAGCGCCCGTGCGATGCGCGCGCTGATGGAATTTTGGAAGATCTCCCGGGCATCACGCTCATAGAAGGTACGCAATTCGGCGATGGTGGCGGCCGCTTCTCCCGCGGTGCCGCCAGGGCGGGGCGCACTCAGGCCGGCTGCGATCAAACCGCCGGTGGAGGTTCCAGCCATCAGGTCGAACACCTGGTGAAGGGGGGCGTCGATGCCGCGCTGGCTGAGCCGGCTTTCCAGAGACTCAAGTACGCGCAAGGGGATGAGGCCACGGACACCGCCGCCATCAATGGAAAGAATAAACCGTTTTTTCTGGGTCATGCTGGATCCCCACTGTGATCGAACCGGACGGGGCAGCGTTTGTTCGCAGATCTGCGTCAAACGCTTATCTGAACGTTGGTTCAAGTTTGTCTGCCAATTAAGACACTGCCATGGCAATGGGCTTCAGATAGGGTGAAAATTCTGAAATTGGAGAGCAGAAGGTTAACCGGACCGGAAATTTCCTTCTCAAATCGTGCCCGTTTTCTTTGCAGCTTTCTGCAAAGACCGGAATTTCCTTTGGGGACCCTTTATCCCTCCGGCTGGTTTGGCATAGGATCGGACCGGTACTTCACCCCTCCAACAGGATGTTCCATGAATATCGACTTACTTCGCCGCCTTTGCGAAACGCCGGGTGTGCCGGGCCATGAGCACCGGGTGCGCGAGATCATTCAAAAAGAGATCAAGGGCCTTTTCGACGAGGTCACGGTGGACCCGATGGGCTCGCTGCTGTGCCGCCGGGACAGCCGCAAGGCGCTCAAAAAGGGGACGCCGAAGAAGGTCATGCTGCTGTGCCATATGGATGAGATCGGGTTTCTGGTCTCCCATGTCACCGACAAGGGATTTCTGCATGTGCAGCCGGTCGGTGGCTTTGACGCACGCAATCTGTTCTCCCGCCGGGTTCTGGTCTCCACGGATTCAGGCGACTTCAAGGGAGTCATGAATCCGGGCGGCAAACCGATCCATATCTCCTCACCCGAGGAGCGCAAGAAAGTGCCTGAGCCGAAGGACTTCGTGGTGGATCTCGGCTTGGGCGACAAGGCCAAGGATGTGGTCAAGGTCGGCGACATGGTGACCATGGACGAGCCGCTCATCGAGATCGGTGACAAGATCGTCTCCAAGGCGCTGGACAACCGCATTGCCTGCTGGCTCGGGGTGGAAGCGCTGAAAGGGCTGGGCAAGGCAAAGCATGAATGCGAGATCCATGTGGCCTTCACCTGCCAGGAAGAAGTCGGCCTGCGCGGTGCGCGCACTGCGTCTTTCGCCATCAAACCGGACATCGGCCTTGGCATCGACACGACCCTGGCCTGCGACACGCCGGGCGTTCCCGAACAGGACCGCACCACGGTTCAGGGCGAAGGCTTCGGCCTTCATGTGAAGGATTCCAGCTTCATTGCCGACCGGGAGCTGGTGAAGGAGTTCGAGGCGCTGGCGGAAAAGGAAAACATCCCGTTCCAGCGCACCATGCTGGCCGCCGGAGGCCAGGATGGCGCGGCCGCCCAGCAGGCCGCTGCGGGGGCCAAGGCGGTCGGGATCGTGGTTGGCACCCGCTACATCCACACGGTCACTGAGATGATCCACAAATCGGACCTTCAGGCGGCTCTGGATGTGCTGGTGGCGTATCTGAAAAAGGCGTGAGGACATGGAGGGGAGCCGGGGGCTCCCTTCACCTGGGCCGCGGCCGTTTCCGCGGCCGGACGCCCGGGCTGTCCTGCGCAAAAGAAAAACCGTCCGGGGCTTCAAGTCCCGGGGGCACTTGCAAAAGCCGGCTCAGGCGGCCCCGTACTCTTGTGTCTGCGTCAGGCGAGATACCCTGCCAGGTTTGAAATCTGATCGCCCGTTCCGGCGTAAAGCTCGCTCACCGAAGCGCTGGAATAGCTGAAGGAGCCGCCGTCGAATTCCCCTTCAATGGCGGCTGCGCTGGCGGAGCGGACTGATAGGCCGGTTTCGCTGTCATAGGACACCCGCTCAAATGAGACGAACTGGGCCGAAATGGTCTCGCCGCCAATTTCAGCCTCAATGGTCGTTGTTGAGATCGACGCGCTTTCATAGGCAACAGACGCAGATGCGGAAGAGCCTGCCTCGTCTTCCCCAAGGGCGGCTTTCAGCTGGCCGGCCGTCTTCTGGTAATCCTCGATGCTGGCCAGCTTCTTGTCCTTGCCATCCTCATCGCTCTCGCCGGATTTGCCCTTTTCAACGGCCTGCTGCAGGGCGGCGATAACGACCGCATCCTCTTCTGCCTTCTTGCTGGCAGCTTCCAGCGCCGAGACAGGTGCCGCTTTGTCCTGGCCGTTACGCTGGCCGATATCATGCCCGAATGCGTTTCCCTTAGGGGTGTTTTTCTGCCCTTCTGGACCACCGCTGGAAAAGGACGCGGAAAACAGGCTTGCACTCTGGGTTGTCGTTTCGACAGTGATCTGCATGTGCTTGGTTCCCGGTGTCGCCAGCCCGTTCTGGTCCGGCACAGGTCTTCAAAGCATCCCGGAAATTGGTTAACAGGCCTTTAACCTCTCGCAAAGGCCTGTTCCAGAAACGTCGCGGCAAGCTTGAGCCCGCGACCGTCGATCCCGTGGCCGAGCCCCTCCAGCGCGTGAAACGAGCAGGACCGTCCGGAGGAGGTCAGGACCTTATACCAATCGCACTTGATAGAGACCTATCTGATGGTGTTTTCCAATTTGCTGGCAAGGCGCGATGCGCAGGACGGCCTGGATGGCCGTTCAAGCAGCGCAACGCCGTCCGGCAGGTTGGAAAACGCCACCAAAGGCTGGTTTTGGAGCCCTTTCGGACTTTGTTGCAGATCTTGCCCGATACCTGTATCGCGCTACGCTCAGCGCCGCGCCGAAAGACCTCCAAAACCGGTCAGATGGGTCTCTATCAAGTGCGATTGGTATTATGGGCCATCTGCCCGTGATAGGCTGGCACAATGTCATCTTCACAGCCATGCACGATCAGAACCGGTGGACCTTCGGCCGGTATGGCCTTGCCGGTGGCGCCTGGCCGCCCGGCTGTCATCTCTGCCGCTCCGGGCAAGAGCCCGGAATAGGCGATCAGCGCGGCAGGGGCCGCCGGACGCCGCAGCCCGCATTGAAACGCCATCATGGCGCCCTGGCTGAAGCCAACCAGGGCGAGAGCGTGATCCTCCAGAGAAAGCCTGTCCAGCTCGCGGTCCAAAAAATGGTTGAGACGGGGGGCGGCCGCTTCCGCGCCGAGCTGGTACTCGTGCGGCGTGCGCTCGCTCAAGGCAAACCATTGCCGCCCGGACAGCGCTTCAAAGGGCAAATGTTCCGGGGCGTGGGGAAGGACAAAAGCCGCGTCTGGCAAGCGGGCCTGAAAGGCGTGGGCAAGATCGATCAGGTCGGTGCCGTCGGCGCCATAGCCATGGAGAAGCACCACAAGCTGGCGCGCAAGCCCTCCGGAGGCGGGCGCAAGGCGGGGTCCGTCAAGGGCAGGGGGACCGGTCATGACAAACTCTTTATCCGTCTTTTGGCCAGGGTCGGGTGGGTGGAGACAGGGCGGCGGCGGAGCTGCGCAGGACACTCAGGGAAATCGCCATGGAGGCAAGGACCAGAAGGCCCGCAAGGGCGAAGGGAGCCCCAGGAAAAGAGACGCTTGCCTGTGGCCCGGAAAAGGCCGCAAAGACCTGGGTCATAACGAGTGGGCTGACCACCATGGCAAGGCCGGCTGCGCTGGCAATCAGTCCTTGCAATTCGCCCTGCGCATCGTCGGGAATGCGGTTGGACATGAGCCCCGTGAAGGCCGGGGTCGGCAAGGCGCCCAGAGACGCAAAGACGATCAGCACATAGATCATCCAGCCCTGATCCGCGACGCTGAGACCCGCAAGGGCAGCGAGGCTGGCGCACAGGCCGAACAGGAGCAGCCGCCCGGGCCCGAGCTTCGGCTCCAGAACACGGATCAGGTAGCCTTGCGCGATGGCAAAACCAATGCCGACAAACGCAAGCGACAGGCCGATATCACCCGGTGTCCAGGCAAAGACCTCTTCCACATAGTAGCTCCAGATGGCCGGATAGACGTAGTGGGCAATGTCGAACAGGAACAGGGCCAACAGCAAAACGCGCACCGCCGGATAATGCGCGATCTGTTTCAAAGCCCCCAGCGGATTGGCCCGGCTCCAATCCAAGGAACGTCTCTTTCCGAGGGGCAAGGATTCCGGAAGCATGAAATAGCCGAACAGGAAATTGGCAAAAGACAGGGCAGCGGCGGCATAAAATGGCGCACGCGGGCCGAGTTCTCCCAGAAACCCGCCGATGACAGGCCCCAGCACAAAGCCGACGCCAAAGCTGGCTCCCACCAGCCCGAAATTCTTGGCCCGGTCCTCCCTGGGCGATACATCCGCAATATAGGCGGACGCGGTCGAGATGGTCGCTGCGGCAATTCCGGAGAGCAGGCGGCCAAGAAACAGGATGGCCAGATGCCAGGACAGGGCCATGATCAGATAGTCCACAGCCAGGGTCACCATGGAAGTCAGCAGCACCGGCCGCCGTCCGAACCGGTCGGACAGGTTGCCAAGGGTTGGACCGCACAGAAACTGCATCAAGGCATAGACAACGCTCAAGGCCCCGCCCCACCGGGCCGCTTCACTGACGGCCAGTCCGGTCAGGTCGGTCAACAGGGACGGCATGACGGGCATGATCAACCCGATACCCATGGAGTTGAGCGTCAAGGTGACCAGAATAAAGACAAGGGCGCTGCGGTTTTTCATACGTGGCGGAGCAACAGGGACCTTTGGAACCTCTATGGGAGCCGGACCGCTATTGGAAACAGCTGGGAGGGGGAAGTCAAACGGGAAAGAGCAGCCCCGTTTCAGTTCAAATGCGGCTTCTGGATCTGGAAGATCAGGCCCTGGACATCCTGGCCAAGCTCTTTGCGCAGAACGTCTTTCCGGTCCTGGGCATAGATCAGCGTGGCCTCTTCGGCGCAGGTTCTGATATAGTCCGGTGTATGGGCATAGCGCCCGGTGCTGTCGACCTTGAAACCCGTGGCAGTGGGCGTTTGAAGGTGTTCAACGCTGGCCACCAGCCGACCGCCCGGCTTCAAGGCCGTGGCAAGGGCGGACATGAATGGCCGCAGATTGCCGATATAGCAGAGCGTGTCGACGCAGACCGCCAGATCGAACAGGGTGGGCAGGTCGGATTTTAAGAACGCGACCAGCTCACCTTCCACCAGATAGTCATAGACATTGAGCTGGGCCGCCTTTTCCATCATGCCCCTTGAAAGATCAACCCCGGTCAGGCGGATGCAGTGTTTGCGGATCAGAGGGCCGCACAGACCCGTGCCGCAGCCCAGATCCACCACATCCTGAAACGGGCTGGAGGCGGCCCCTGCAAGGATTGCCACATCTGCGGCAACCAGTTCCGGGGCGCGGTAGCCAAGATTTTGCAGAACGTCGTCAAAGGATTCTGAAAACTTGTCGAAATGGGTCTTCACATAGTCTTCAGGAGCATGTTCCAGCTTGTCGCCCCGCACGGCTGCCAAGTGATACTCGGCGGATGTGTTGTCCGGATCGGCGGCGACAATGCGTTCCAGATAGAGCTGCGACAGGTCCCGGCGCCCGAGCGCGCTCAAGATACGGGCGCGCCAGAGGGCATTGGGCGCTTTCGGGTCATCGAACCTGAGAGACTTTTCAAAGGCCTCGGACGCCTCTTCCCTGGCGCCGGTGAACATCAGCGCGAGGCCATATGTGTGCCAGGCGCTGGGATTTTCAGGATCAATCCGTACGATCTCTGACATGATTGTCAGGACTTCGTCGTAGTTGCCGCATGAGCGCACCAGAAGATTGATGTTTTTCCAGGCTTCCGCGTGCCGGGAGTCCAGTTCCACCGCGCGCACATAAGCGGCGAAGGCGGCCTGCGGCTCGCCGGTGAGCTTGAGGATGTTTCCCAGATTGTTGAGGGCGGAGGTGTTGTGCGGGTCCTTTTCAAGGGAGGTCTGGATCAGGGCGATGGCGCTGTCTTGCCGGCCCGCATCAAAATGCAACAGGCCCAGAAAATGCAGGCCGTCCGGATTGTCCGGATTTTCCTTCAAGATATCCAGATAGATGTCCTGCGCCGTTTCAAGGTCGCCGTTCTGGTGGGCTGCGATTCCGTCCTGAAGCCTGTCACTGGCCGGCATGGTGTCCCCCAACAAAAAAGGGCGGTCGAACCGCCCTTGTTCCCGGTAAGTCCTGAAAAGTGACCTTACAGGACTTTGAGGTCTTCAGCCACCATCTGACCGCGGCGCCATTCCAGATCAAAGGCAACAAGCTGGCCTTCCTTCAAGGTGTGGATGCCGGACCGGTGCAGGGCCGAGATATCGACAAGGATGTCCTCGCCATCTTCCGGTTCGATCGTGCCAATCCCACGGCCCTGATCAAACCATTTCACATTTCCATGTTGCATGGAGTTTCTTTCCAATTTTACGCATCAAAACATACAAGAAGGACATCTAGTCCGAAATTTCGACGTCTTGATGACAGTGTTTTTGATAATACTAAAGTACTTCGCGCTTGACCTTCAGAACTATTCGAATTCATGCGCAGCTTACGTTGCTGCTGCATCCGAATGCGCAGTTCATTGAAAGAAGGAATCGCTTTTCCGGCTAAAAAGCGCGGTAACTCTTAGCTTCGTCTGATATGGTAAGAAATTCGTTAATGTCAAGAGACCGTAAGGCAAGGTGGAAAAGGTCTCACCCTGTGCGGCCCGGTCGACGGGCAAGGTCCCCCGCTTCGCTTCCGCGTGCGGGAGCCTGAAGGCCACATATATGGGGACTGATCCCCAGTCACCCAAACCGGAAGTTCGTGTCCTTTTCCGGCGCGTTCAGAACGAACATCAGATTCATGAAGGAGACTGGCAAGTCTTTGTTGCTAATGTGGTTTTCTGAACTGAAATACGCCACGACACGCGCTGCGCAAATCGGGCGTATTTCACTTCCACCACACTAGCGGTCTAAGTGGCCGAGGATCACATATTTAAGGATTTCGGCAACCTGTTCAGAGGTTTCGGCCACCGCCAGCGCAGCGCCATCGATTTCCTTCAGCGGGTGGGTGAGCGAGGGGTCGTGGACCACGATCAGGGACTTGCCAAGGGCTGCAGCGTACCCGGCATCGAAGGCCGCGTTCCACTGTTTGTACTGATCGCCAAACCGCACCACCACGATATCGGCTTTCTCGATCAGGGTGCGGGTGCGGATCGCATTGACCTTGGCCCCCTTGTGATCGTACCAGAATTTCTTGTCTTCCTCACCCAGGATCACCGCGCCGCAGTCATCGCTGGCCGCGTGGTCGGTCACCGGTGCGGAAAAGCTCACCGGCAGGTCCAGCGCCTTGACGCCTGCAACAATCCGCTCGCGCCAGTCGGTATGAATTTCACCGGAGAGGTAGACACGCCAGTCGCTCATGATCTCTTGATCCTTCCTTGTTTCCGGCGCCGAAGCTGGGGGTTCAACTGTGCCGCGTCAAGTCCAGGCCACCGGCTTTTGTGCAGAAGAAGCACGTTACAAAGTGGTGATGAGGTCTTTCAGGGCGACGCGGTAATTCGGATAGCGGAAGGAAAAGCCGAGTTCTTCCTTCAGGCGCTTGTTGGAGACACGCTTGTTCTCACCATAAAACGAGCGGGCCATTGGCGAGAGCTCCGCGCTTTCAAACGGGATTTCAGGGGGCGGGTCGACGCCCAGAAGCCCGGCGGCATAGGTCACCACATCCTGGGGCGGGGCCGGTTCGTCATCTGTGACGTTGAAAATGCGTGTCGTGGGCTGGTCCATGGCCATTTCCAGGGCCGCTGCAATGTCAGCCACGTGGATCCGGTTGAAGACCTGACCCGGTTTGATCAGACGCCGCGCCTTGCCTTTCCTGAAATTCTCAAAGGCGTTGCGGCCGGGCCCGTAAATGCCGGACAGGCGGAAGATCTGAACCGGAACATCCTGCTCCCGGGAAAGGGACAGCCAGGCCTCTTCGGCCGCCACGCGCTGCTTGGAGCGTTGAGATACCGGTTTGCAGGGTGTCTCCTCGTCAATCCAGGCCCCGTAATGATTGCCATAAACGCCGACCGTCGACAGATAGCCGATCCAGACTGGCGAGGCTGCGGCGATATCGGCCCCGTGCTGCAGAAGCACCGGGTCGCCGTGTTCATCAGGGGCAATGGACACCAGAACATGGGTGGCTTTTGCCAGGGCCTGTGCAATACCTTCGCCCTTGTTTGTGCCGTCAAACAGGAACGGGGTTACGCCAAGCGCTTTCAGCGCGTTCGCTTTTTCAGGAGAACGGGTCGTGCCGCCGATCCAGTCGAACCGGTTCTTGACCTTTTCGGCAAAGGCCTTGGAGGAAAATCCCGCCCCGAAAATAAACAGCCGCATCAGATCATAGCTCCAGATGGTTGCGCCGGATCTCATAAAGCGCGATGCCGGTGGCCACTGCAAGGTTCAGGCTGTCGGCCTGGCCGGTCTGGGGAATGCGGATCAAGGTGGAGCAGGCGGCCGCCATGTCGTCTTCCAGACCCTGCTGCTCGTTGCCCATCACCAAGAGAACCGGTTCGTCATAGTCGGGCGTGCGGTAGTCCACTGAGCCCTTCAAATGGGTGGCTGCAACCGTACCCGGCCACGCGCCGGCGAAAGATTTGAACGCGTCCTTGCTCATCCGGGCGATGGGCACGTGAAACAGCGAACCCATCGTGGCCCGCACCGCTTCCACCGCAAAGGGGTCGGTGCAGTCGCCCACCAGAATGACACCACTGCCGCCGACCGCATCCACGGTCCGCAGGATCGTGCCCAGATTGCCCGGATCGCGTACCCGGTCCAGCGCCACCCAGACGGTCGCTGTCTGCGGGGTGAGGTCCTGGGGCGCAAGGGTCTGCTGTTCATAAACGCCGACAACCATCTGCGGATTGTCCTTGCGGGTCATGGCCGACAGAACTGCGGTGGAAACTTCCAGAATCAGGGCGCCCCGGGATTTGGCGCTGGCGGCAGCCTTTTGGGCCACCGGATTGTCTCGGGCCTCCGGCCCGAGAGCGAGATAGCGCACGCCCCAGCCTGCTTCCAGCGCATCGGCCGCCAGTTTCAATCCTTCGGCCACAAACAGGCCCGACTGGGTGCGGTGCTTGCGCTGGGCAACAAGGCCCTTGATTTCCTTGACGATCGGGTTGGAGTGGCTGGTGATCTGCTTCACCGCGCCCTGACGGCGTTCCATCATCGGCTGCTCCATCTGGAAAAGAGCGAGGTCGACAGGGCCCGCGCGCCGGTTTCTTCCCGGATCACAAGTTCCCCCGATTCCAGCAGCCCGCCCTGATCGGCCAGGGTCTCGGCCATCAGCTCGTGAATGGACACGAAGCTGGAGCGGATCGCGTAGGCGGTCAGGATCATGAACAGGGACTGATCGGTCAAAAGCTGCTTCAGATCCTCCAGCATGCCGGGCAGACTTGTGTAAAGGTCCCAGACTTCCCCCTTGGGGCCGCGGCCATATTTCGGCGGGTCGAGAATGATGCCGTCATAGGTGTTGCCGCGCCGGACCTCACGCGCAACGAACTTGGACGCGTCTTCACAGATCCAGCGGATAGGCAGGTCCTCAAGGCCGGACAGGTCCTGGTTTTCCCTTGCGTAGCCAATGGCTTTCCTGGACGCGTCCACATGGGTCACCTGCGCGCCCTCGGAGGCTGGCAGCAGGGAGGCCAGCCCGGTATAGCCAAACAGGTTCAGGATCTTCAAAGGCCTGTCCGGGCTGCGCTGGCGTTCCGCACGGATTTTGCCGTTCACCCAGTCCCAATGGGCGGCCTGCTCAGGAAAAACGCCCACATGGCGGAAGGACATGAAGCGGCCATTGTAGCGCACCGGCCCATAGGACATGGGCCAGGTCTCCGGAACGTTGCCGGCAAATTTCCAGCGGCCGGGGCCTTCTTCTTCCGTATCGCCGGAAAAGACCGCATCGGCCCGGGCCCACTGGCTGTCTTTCAGGCGGCGGGCGCCCATGGCCTGGGGTTCCGGACGGACAATGGTGAAGCGGCCATAGCGTTCAAGCTTTTCGCCTGCACCCATGTCCAGAAGCCGGTAGTCCTTCCATCCCTTCGTTTCCAGAATGACTGGCCAGTCCTGGCTGGGGGGCGAGCCGAAGGGGGCAAAGGCTGGGGCGCTGGTCTTGTCCGCCACGTCATTCTCTCGTTTCTGGTTATCCTGCGTGGGTCCGTCACCTAGTCCTCTCTTGGGCTGAGGTCAATCTTTTGAGACGCCTGCGGACAAGATAAGGGCGGGGCACCCGGCACCCCGCCCTTGATGGACACTTAAAGACGGCCGTTGTCAGGCCGCAGCGACTTCCGACAGGAAGCGTTCCACTTCCTGTTTCAGCTGGTCGGTCTTGTCAGTCAGTTCGCCGGAGGCGGACAGAACCATATCCGCAGACGAGGCGGTCTGATCGACGGCCTGGGACAGCTCGGTCATGGAGGAGGTGACCGCACCTGTGCCCTCGGCTGCACGCTGGACGTTCTGGGAGATCTCGTCTGTGGCGGAGCCCTGCTGCTCAACGGCGGAGGCAATGGCGGCGGTATAGCTGTTGACCTCGTTCATGATCTCGGTGATCTCGCCGATGGCGACGACAGAGTCCTTGGTAGCGTTCTGGATCTCGGTGATCTGGCTGGAGATCTCTTCCGTGGCCTTGGAGGTCTGCGTTGCCAGTTCCTTCACTTCGGAGGCTACCACGGCAAAACCTTTCCCGGCTTCACCGGCGCGGGCGGCCTCGATGGTCGCGTTCAGGGCCAGCAGGTTGGTCTGTTCGGCAATCGCCTGGATCAGGGTAACAACTTCGCCGATCTTGGTGGCCGCTTCCGCAAGCCCTTCCACCTTTTCATTGGTGTTCCGGGTGCCGCGGGTTGCCCGGTCGACGATTTCGGTTGTCTTGGAGACCTGCCGTGAAATCTCGCCGATGGATGTGGCCAGTTCTTCCGCCGCGCTCGCAACGGTCTGCACGTTATTGGTGGTTTCGGTGGTGGCTTCCTGGGTCTCGCCGGAATGGGTGGCGCTGTCCCGTGCGATTTCCGAAAGGGCCTGCGCGGTGCTGTCCAGACCACCTGCGGTCATGGCCACGGACCCGAGCGCCTCTTCGGCTGTGGCCCGGAAGCCGTTGATCAGGTCGTCGATGCGCTGCTGGCGTTCCTGCCGGGCCGCCTCTTCCTGCTCACTTTGCACCCGCAGCTCGGCCCGCTCAACCGCATTGTCCCGGAACACCTGAACCGTCCGGCTCATGTCGCCAATTTCATCTCCCCGGTCGATTCCCGGAATGTCGACCTCGTTTTCCCCGCCAGCCAGCCGGGCCATGACCTCGGTGATGGTGCGGATCGGGCGGGTAATGGCTAGGTTCAAAATAACCGCCAGACCGATGCCGCCGAGCGTTGCCAGAACGATCGTGACGATGATCTGTGCTTTGGCCGAATCGGCGGCTGCCTTGGACACCTTGGACTGGGAGTGGGCGATCGCTGAAATGTCGGTGTTCACCTTACGGGTCAGGCCATCCAGCTGCGCCCGTTTGTCCGCCAGATCAGCCTCCGTGGCCTGCATCTCCTTGAAGGCCCGGTCCAGCATGGCAAGCGAGACGGGAATTTCGCTGATCGCATCTGCGGCCGCCGGCAGGACATCTGCATATTGAGACATCTGTTCTTCAAGGCCCGACAACTTGGCGATCTGCTGTTCAACCGGCTCCGTGGCTTGGGCGCCAAATGATCCAAAGAGATAGAGCAATTCGGCCCGTGCGCTTTGCGCAAACTGGCTCATGGTCTTAGCTTTGTCGGAAATGGACCGGATGATGGCCAGACGGCTTGCAGCCGAAAGCGCTTCCGTTTTTGTCTGGCTGACGACCGGTTCTGACAGCTTAAGAATGTCTTCAGTGCGTGCCTGCAGGCCCTCAATGGCGGTGCCAACGGCAAGGCGGGCTTCATAGGCTTCGGAAAAGCCCAGATCCGTTGTCAGGTTCTCAAGTACCTTGTTCAGCTTGTTGGCCTGACCGGCCAGCTTGGCCATGGCTTTGCGATCGATGCCCTCGATCTGCTTGAAGCGCATCTGTTTGGTGAGCGAAACCAGAGTGCGGGCGATACCGATCGACTGCTGCAGGGCCTCGCCCTCCAGATTGCCGTTACCTTCCAGATATTTTAGCTGGATCTGGAGGACATCATCCTTCAGTTCGAAAACGTCACGCTGCATCTGGTTTACATCATCCAGACGGCTGCCGGCGGCAAAAGCTTCCGCGCTGACGCGCTTTTCTTCAGTGGCGACGGCGTCCGTGATGGTGCTGGCCAGTTTGCTCAGATTGGTGGTGCTGTCCTGCAAGGTTGCCAGACGCGCGGCCTGTTGTTCGGTCTGCTCGACAACAAGATCAAAAGTGGCCCCGAATTCTGTGACGGCTGCTTCCGCGCCGCTCACCTGGGCTTCGGCCGCAGGATCTCCGGCAACCTCTGTCCGCAGTTTTTGCAGGGTCGCTTCCAGCTTTGCGATTTCTGTGTGGACGGCGCTGGCCTGCTGCTGTGAGGGGGTTTTCAGATAATCTTCCCGCTTCAGGGAGATCGCTTGCACCTGGCCGGACGCCTGCGCGGCGTGGTCGGCGACGGTGAAACTTGCCGACAGGTTCAAGATGGCCAGAAAGCCGACGGCACCCACAACCGCTGTCAGCAAAAGGACGGCCAGAAAGCCTCCCCCAACCTTGAAACCAAATTTAAGATCAACCAGAGTTTTCAGAAGCCGGTTCATTCTTCTCCCCAATGCCAGCTGAGCATTCTTCATCTGGAATATTATTTGCGGGAGCGATTAATTTTGAATGAAATTTGGAAGCTCTTGTTTTGACACGAGGAGTTGTATTTTGGTCAGTATTACGGAGGTTATCAATTGTGTTCGGCCGTGAGCTATTGGCAGGAATGGCAGGGAGCACGTTGGCCAGCGCCGTTACACATGCTGTCCGCCGTTGATGTGGATTTCCGATCCGGTAACATAGCTCGACCGGTCCGAGCACAAATAAAAGATTGTGTCGGCCACCTCGTCCGTGCGGCCAAGCCTGCGCAGCGGAATGTCATCGATCAGTTTTTCCGTTCCAGGTGAGAGAATGGAGGTGTCGATTTCCCCCGGCGCAATGGCGTTGACCCGGATTCCGTGCGGGCCGAAATCGGCGGCCATTTCCCTGGTGAGGGCCGCCAGTGCTGCCTTTGAGGTGGAATAAGCTGTGCCTGCGAACGGGTGCACCCGCATGCCGGCAATCGACGTGACATTGACCACCGACCCTCCGGCTTTCTTCAGTTCCAGAAACAGCCCGCGCCCCAGCAGGATCGGTGCAAACAGGTTGACCTGAAACACGGTCCGCCATTCATGCATTGCGGTGTTGAGTGAGTTGAGCCGCTCGCCCTGGGGGCCTTTCGGACTGATGCCGGCATTGTTGACCAGTGCATTCAGCTGCGAGCCGTTCTCTTCCAGGCGTTTGCGGATTTCCTGTACCGCAAAGCCGAGATTTTCCGGATCGGACAGATCCACCTGTATGTGGTCTTCCGGTCCCATGGGCCAGGGGCACTTGTCGGAAAATGCCTGGCGGGAACAGGTGATCACGCGCCAACCTTCGGCAGAAAACCGTTTGACCGTTGCGTGACCGATGCCCCGGCTCGCACCAGTCAGGACGAGTGTCGGCCGTGTGTCGGAGGCGTCTTTGCCGCTCATGGGGGACCTTGTTTCTTCGCAGGAGGTTCAGAAAAAGTTGACTCTTATAGTAGGGTTTGGCTATTGCGCTTTGAACCCTGATGCCGATATGACCGGGTGACTGGACCCAGCGCGAACCCTACAATGATCATTTGCTCCTGTAATGTTCTTTCTCAAAAGCAGCTGAAAGAAGCTGCGGAAGAAATGCGCTCCGACCCCGATGGCAAGGTGCCGACCCCCGGTGCCGTGTTCCGGCATCTGGGCTGCCGCCCGAGATGCGGCAGTTGTTTTCCCTCTGTTATTGACATCATTCATGAAAAAGGCTCTGAAGAGGCGACGCAAACTGAACCGGCGCCCGTGCGGATGAAGCGCTCCGCCAGCCGGTGAGATGGAGAGGGCCTATGAAGGGTGAACCGACAGTAATCGACTATTTGAACAAGGCTTTGCGCCACGAGCTGACTGCGGTAAACCAGTATTGGGTCCATGCCCGGCTTCTGGCCGACTGGGGTTTCGGCAAGCTCGCGGACAAGGAACTGGAAGAGGCGGACGAAGAACGTCAGCATGCCCAGGACCTCATGGACCGGATCATTTTCCTGGAAGGCCTGCCCAACCTGCAGACCCTTGATCCGCTGCGTATCGGCCAGAATGTAAAAGAGTGCCTGGAAGGCGACCTGGCGGCTGAATATGTGGCCCGCGCCCTTTACCATGAAGCGCGGGAAGTCTGCCGCGATAAGGAGGACTATGTCTCCATGAAGCTGTTCGAGCAGCTTTTGAGTGACGAAGAAAGCCATATCGATTTTCTGGAGACCCAGTTGGAGTTGATCGAACGGATCGGCATCGACAATTATTCCCTGTTGAACGCCAAGTCTGCCGATCAGGCAGAATGATCTGAGGGTCTTGCGCGCCCCAGCCTGCCGGCCGGGGGAGCCGCCGGACATAAGGGAAAATCAGTTACGGCTGCTCCGGTCCGGAGCAGCCGTTTTGTGTTCGAGGGGCTGTGTTCAGAAGATGAACCGGGCCGCCCGCCGCCCGTGCGTCCTCCTCGTCATGGGTAACGAGCAGTACCGGCAAGCCCTTTTGCCGGGCCAGGCGGAACACAAGATCGCGTATGTCCGACCGCCGGGCCTTGTCCAGACTGGAAAAGGGTTCGTCCAGCAACAGGGCGTGCGGGGCGGCCAGAAGTGTGCGCATGAGCGCAACGCGGGTCTGTTGCCCGCCGGACAGGGTTGCCGGATCGCGGCCGCCAAATCCGGCCAGACCGACATCGTCCAGAGCCGCTTCAGCCAGAGCCTTCCGGACAGCGCGCCCCTTGATCTGCCCGGGCAGGGCAAACAGCAGATTTTGCAGCACCGACATGTGGGGAAAGAGAACAGGTGTCTGGAACATCAGCCCGATCTGCCGCGCCTGGGCTGGGCAGACTGTCAGGTCCTGCCCATTCAGCAGCACCCGTCCGTCTGCCTGAAAGCTGGGCCTGAGGAACCCGGCAATGAAATCGAGCAGGCTCGATTTGCCGCTGCCGCTCTCTCCCATCACGGTCAGCACGGTGGCCGGGGGGATATGGCAATCGATCTCAAGCAGCATGGTGCCTTCAAGGGACAGGCGCACAGCGTCCAGAATGAGCCCCGGCCGGGGCTTGGGTGCAGCCATCTGGATCACCTTTCCAATCGCAGGGTGGCTCGCTTGTGGAAGGCGAGCGCAGGCACGAGGGCGGCCAAAGCGAAACCCGCAAGCGGGATGAGCAGCTGCAGGAGGCCGTATAGCGCGGCAATTTGCCGGTTTCCGCCGCTGGCCAGGGCAACGCTTTCCGTTGTGACCGTGACGAGACGGCCCGCCCCGATCATGAGCGTTGGCAGATATTGTCCCACCGATACGGCGGCGGCAACGGCCAGGGTCACAAGCACGGATCGCAACAGCAGCGGCAGCTTCACCTGCCAGAAAATCCGGCGGGGAGAGGCCCCAAGCGCTGCGGCCGCCTTGGCGTAGCGGGGATCAAGCCGGGCCCAGGGATCGCTGAGCGCAAGAAAGGCGTAAGGTAGCACGAAGATCAGATGAGCAAGAAGAACCGCCTGGAAGCTGCCGCTCAGATCCAGAACCAGAAACAGCATTTGCAGGCCGAACAGAAAACTGATCTGCGGCAGAAGCAGAGGCAGGAACAAGATGGCTTTCAAAGCGGGCCCCGCCGGACGTGCGCCTCTGCTTCGGCTTTCCAGCAGCCACAGGGTCAGGGCTGTGGCCAGAAGGGACGCGGCGACCGCAAGGGCGAAGCTGGCCGACAATGCCGGTCCGGCCATGGCGAAGGTTTCCTGAAATCGGGCGAGGCCCCAGCGGCCTGGCAGGGTGGCGGGAAACCACCAGGACCGCGCCAGGGACCAAAGGCCAAGCAGCAGCAGGGCAAGGCCCATGGCCGCCACAATTACAAGCATGGGGACCAGGGCAGCGCGCCGCCAGATCCGGTCGTTGCCATGGCGGTGCCCGTTCACAAGAGGGCGGGCAAAACAGGCGGCGGCCAGCCGTTCCAGCAGAAGATAGGCTGCAAGCGCACTGCCGCTGACACAGAGCTGCAGCAAGGCTCCGGCGGAGGCCATCAAACGTTTGGTCAGGTCCGGGTCACTCATCCATTGGACCAGACGCGGTGCCAGCGGCGGCGGTGTTGTGGGCCCCAGGATCTGGGCCACGTCGACCACGGAGGTCGAATAGGCAATGACCGCCAGCATGGGCAGGCGGATCAGCGGATAGACCTGCGGCAGGATACATTTGAAGAATGCCGCCATACGGCCGTAGCCGAGACTGGCGCCTGCCTTCAACGTGTTTTGCAGGTGAGGCCGGTTCAGGGCCGCCAGCATCATCAGGAACAGAAACGGCACTTCCTTGGCCACGAGGGAAAAGGTCATGCTCAGACCCGCCGGATCGTTCAGGATCAGCAGATCCGGCGGCCGGTCCCATCCGGTTGCCCAGGGCGAGACAAGGCGGGCGAGAAAACCGGAAGGGGCAATGAGAAAGGCAAGGCCGATGGCCGCCGCTGCGTGGGGCACGGAGAGCAGTGGCGATAAAAACCGGGACAGGCGGTGGAAAGTGCGCGTGCCGTACCAGCCCGCTGAAAACACACAGACGGCCACAAGCGACACAAAGGCCGCGCCCAGTCCGGTGGTAAAGCTCAGGAGAACCGACATCCACAGGCCCGGTGTTGCCAGAAGATCCTGAAACGGGGCGAAGGACAAGGACCGGTAGCCCAGCGCCGGCAGGTAGCCGAAGGCGGGCAGGGCAGTGCCCGCCAGACCGGCCAGCACCGGTCCGGCCAGCAGCACTAGCACACAGGCCGTTGGCAGGTCGGGGCGTTCAGCCGGGGGAGGCAAGACGGGTCACTCGCAAGCTGTCTCAGTCCGTTCCGGCGCCATAGCGGGCCGACCATGCCTCTTCCAGGGCAGCGACCCAGCTGGGATGGGGTTCGGGCAGAACCGGTCCAAGGTCTTCCGGGGGCAACGTCGCCGGACCCCGCTCCATGGTGTCAAACAGCGCTTTTTCATTGGCGGGCAGGCCAGCCACGTCCAGAACGGTTGGATCACCCCAGATCTCCGGCTCCTGCTTGCGCATCTGGGCCATCGGGCTCAGCAGAAAATTGGCAAACACCTTTGCTCCGGCCTTGTTGGAACTGTTGAAGGGAATGGCCACGAAATGGGTGTTGCCGAGGGTTCCGCCGTCAAAGACAAAGGTGCGCACCGTTTCCGGCAGTTCCCCGTTGGCGATCGCTCCCGAGGCGTCGCTGGGATTGAAGGAAAAGGCGATGTCCACTTCGCCGTCGGCGAGAAGCTGGCGCATGTCCGCAGCGTTTTTCGGGAAAGCCTTGCCCTGACGCCACAGATGCGGATGCAGCTCATCCAGAAAGGCAAATAACGGTGCGGCGGTGTCCTCAAAAGTCTCTTTGTTGACGGGGGCCGACAGCATGCTTGTGTCGGCAACCGTGTCGAGCAAAGCTTGCTTCAAGAAGGTGGTACCGTAGAAATTGGGTGGCTGGGGATAGGAAAAGCGCCCCGGATTGGCTTTGGCGAAGGCCAGAAGACCCTTGAGGCTGGTGGGCGGGGCGGACAGGCGGGCCGCGTCATACATGAAGACAAGCCGGGCCATGCCCCAGGGGCTTTCCTGCCCGTCTGTCGGTACGGTGAAGTCGACCTTGACCGTTGGTTTGTTCTGAACATCCACATAGGCCCAGTTGGGCAGTGTTTCGGCCCAGCCTTTGCCAGCCAGCAGCCCGTTTTCCTTCATGGAGGCGAAGTTCTCGCCATTGATCCAGATGAGATCCACGGCCCCGCCGGAGGTCTTGCCGACGGATTTCTCGGCCAGCACCTGGGACACGACGCTGGCCGTGTCGCTGACCTTCACGTGCACCACGCGGGTGCCGTAGTCCCGTTCCACCTCGCGGGCGGCCCATTGGATATAGGCATTGATGCGCGGCTCGCCGCCCCAGGTATGGAAATAGACGGTCTCGCCTTTTGCCTCCTCAAGAACCTGCTGCCAGGCCGGGTCAACAGTCTGCTCCTGGGCGGCGGCAAGACCCGGCATCAGCAGCGTTGCAAGGAGGCCAAGGCCGGCGGCGCACACTCGTTTCATGCAAAGTCCCCGTGTCGCCGGTCTGAAAAGACCGGTCTGAATGTCAGTGCCCTTTCCCTCGCGCAGCCCACGCCGCACGGTCAAGACAAGGCTTTGTGAACGTCATAGGCAAGTTCTTTTTCTGCCGCCACGGGTCTAGACAGGCAGAATGTGGGTGTCCTTGATCTCTTCCATGACCGCATAGGTGTGGGTTTCACGCACCCCGGGAAGGGCTAGCACCACATCGGAGAGGAATGCGCGGTAAGCTTCCATGTCTTTCACCCTGCTTTTCACCAGATAGTCGAACCCCCCGGCAACCATGTGGCATTCCAGAATGTCCACTGAGCGTTCAACCGCGAGCTTGAACGCGTCAAAGATTTCCGGTGACGTTCGCTCCAGCCGGATTTCCACAAAGACCAGAAGGCCCCGCTCGACCTTTTTCGGGTCCAGCGTTGCGGAAAATCTCTCGATATATCCTTCCCGCACCAGCCTCTTCATACGTTCGGCTGTTGCTGTGGGGGACAGGCTGACCCGCTCCGACAGCTCGGTGTTGGTAATGCGGCCGTCTTCCTGAAGCACCTTCAGAATCCGGCGGTCTGTCGCGTTCAGCATGTTATTTTCACTATAAAATGAAATCTAACGAAGAAATACACTAAACTCTGGCCTAAAAACAGGGATAAAAACAAGAAATTTTCGTATAAATTAGGGGAAGTATTGGTTTGGCGCTGATGCGCCCTTTCCGGAGGTTCTCATGAACGTACCGTCTACCGCCACCACAAAAATGACACATGCCGATCTTGAGCCGTTCCGGGAGCCTTACGCGCCTGAAGAGCGCAAGGTGGTGGAGACGCTGTTGAAGGACGCGTCGGGCGATCCGGTGGTTGAAAAGCTGATCGATCAGCGGGCCCGCGGCTATATCGAAGACATGCGGTCGGTTCAGGTGGGTCTTGGCGGCGTCGAAGACTTCATGCGCGAATTCGGCCTGACGACCCGTGAAGGTCTGGCCATGATGGTGCTGGCCGAGGCCCTGCTGCGCGTGCCGGACGCGGATACCGCCGACAAACTGATCGAGGACAAGCTGGCGGCGGCCCGGTTCGATGATCCTTCGGGCCCGAAATCTGACACCTGGCTGGTGTCCGCCTCCTCCTGGGCGCTGGGCGTCACATCCCGTCTGCTGCACCCGGGTGATACGCCGCAAAGCATTCTGTCGAGCCTTGTCAAGCGCATGGGCATGCCAACGGTGCGGATCGCGACCCGTAAAGCCATGACCCTGCTTGGCCATCAATTCGTGCTCGGTGAAACGATTCAAAAGGCGCTGGAGCGGGCCAAGGGCCAGGAAGCCAAAGGCTACCGCTATTCCTATGACATGCTGGGCGAGGGCGCCCGCACCCAGAAGGATGCCGAGCGCTATTTCCAGTCCTATGCCAGCGCCATTGAAGCCATCGGCAGCGCCGCAGGTAAGAAGCCGCTGCCAGACCGGCCGGGCATTTCCGTCAAGCTGTCCGCCCTGCATCCGCGCTACGAGGCGGTCAATGGCGAGCGGGTGCGCGACGAGCTTCTGCCGAAGCTGCGCGAACTCGTTCAGATGGCGAAAGACCGGAACCTCAACTTCACGGTGGATGCGGAAGAGGCCGACCGGCTGGAAATCTCCCTGGATGTGATTGCAGCCCTCTTGGCCGACCCGGTGACGGAAGGCTGGGACGGGTTCGGCCTGGCGGTTCAGGCCTATCAGAAGCGGGGCACCCAGGTGATCGACTGGCTGGTGAATGCAGCCCGCAAGACCAACCGCCGTCTCATGGTCCGGCTCGTGAAGGGTGCCTATTGGGATACGGAAATCAAGCATGCCCAGGAAGGCGGCGCCGACGGCTATCCGGTCTTCACCCGCAAGGCGGCCACGGATCTTTCCTATCTGTGCTGCGCCAAGCGCATGCTGGCGGCCCGGGATGTGCTCTATCCGCAATTTGCCACTCACAACGCCCTGACCGTCGCCCAGATCATCGAAGTGGCGGGCGGATCGTCTGAGGGGTATGAGTTCCAGCGCCTCCACGGTATGGGCGAAAGCCTCTATAAATCGGTGTGCGAGCGGGACGGGTTCCCGTGCCGGATCTATGCTCCGGTCGGAGGCTACAAGGATCTTCTGGCCTATCTGGTCCGCCGTCTTCTGGAAAACGGTGCCAACTCGTCCTTTGTCACCATTGTCGGCGACACTTCCGTTTCCGTGGAAACGCTTTTGAAGCGCCCGGCGGTTCTGCTGGACAATGGCCACCATGCGGTCAACCGGTCCATTCCGCTACCGGCCGGTCTTTACGGGGACGGCCGCCGCAACTCGGACGGTATCGAATTTGGCTGCGCAGCGGAACGTGCTGCCCTGGTGGACGGCATGGCCCGCACCAAGGCGCCCTTCCTGGACGCCGGTCCGCTCGGCGCGGGCTTGCCGCAGGGCGGGGAGCCCCATCCGGTCTTTGCGCCGATGGACGGCTCGACCAAGGTTGGCACCGTGCGCTTTGCCGATCAGGACACGGCCCGCAAGGCCATGGAAAATGCTCAGAAAGGCTTCGAGGCCTGGTCGCGCAAGCCGGTGGACGAGCGCGCCGCCGCTCTTGAAAAGCTGGCCGATCTTCTGGAAGACAACCGGGACCGTCTGATGATGATCCTGTCTATGGAAGCGGGCAAATGCCTGCCGGACGGGATTGCAGAAATCCGCGAGGCCGTTGATTTCTGCCGCTACTATGCCAATGAAGCGCGCACGCTGTTCGGCGAAGGCCGTTTGATGCCCGGGCCTACCGGCGAAGAGAACCGCTACCGGCACCGGGGCCGGGGTGTCTTCGTGTGCATTTCGCCATGGAATTTCCCGCTGGCCATTTTCCTTGGCCAGATCAGCGCTGCGCTGGTGGGCGGCAATGCGGTTGTCGCCAAACCGGCTGAACAGACGCCGCTGATTGCCTATGAAACGGCGCAGCTGATGTATCAGGCCGGCATCCCGCAAGATGCTTTCTTTCTGGTGCCGGGCGAGGGCGATATCGGCGCTGCGCTGACCTCCCATCCGGCCGTTGCCGGGGTGGCCTTCACGGGCTCGACCGAAACCGCCTGGGCCATCAACGGGACGCTTGCGGCCAAGCGCGGCCCGATTGTGCCGCTGATTGCCGAAACAGGCGGCATCAACGCCATGCTGGTGGATGCCACCGCCCTGCCGGAGCAGGTCTGCGACGATGTTGTCATGTCGGCCTTCCGCTCCGCCGGGCAGCGCTGTTCGGCCCTGCGCTTGCTCTATGTGCAGGACGATGTGGCGGACTCGCTTCTGCAGATGCTGGAAGGCGCTGCCCGGGAGCTCAGCCTTGGTGATCCGCGCCTTCCTTCCACCGACATCGGCCCGGTGATCGATGATGAGGCACAGTCGGTGATCGTCAGCCATATCGACGACATGAAGGAAAAGCAGACCCTGCGCTTTGCGGGCGAAACGCCGGCGGGCAAACTCGCCAATGGCTCCTGGGTTGCCCCGCATATCATCGAGCTGGACAAGGCCGAGGCGCTCACCCGGGAAGTCTTCGGCCCCGTGCTCCATGTGGTGCGTTACAAGGCCAAGGATATTGAGCAGGTGCTCGATCAAATCGCCTCGACCGGCTACGGCCTGACGCTTGGCGTTCACAGCCGCATTGACGCAACGGTGACGAAAGTGGTCGACCGTCTGTCCGTCGGCAATGTCTATGTCAACCGCAACACGATTGGCGCTGTTGTCGGCACCCAGCCCTTTGGCGGCTCGGGTCTGTCCGGTACCGGCCCCAAGGCGGGCGGCCCGCTCTACCTGACCCGGTTCGCGCTGGAACAGGTGGTTTCGATCAACACAGCAGCAGCGGGTGGCAATGCCAGCCTTGTTGCTGCATCTGACGATTAGTGCACGGTCCCCGGTTTACCCCGCCACCTAACAAGAAGCGCCTCCTGTCCGGAACAGTTCCGTGCCCGAACCCACCTGGACGCGGAACTGCAGGCGCCGCCCGAGAGGCAACCTGTCGCTTAACGACAGGTTTGCTCCTCCTTCAGACCCTCTCCTGCCCAACGGGAGAGGGTTTTTCTTTTGTTTGAAGACAAATATCCAAATTTGATCGAAAGCGTTTTTGAAGTCAGGTGCCCCGCGGCTTCGCGCGCCGGGTTGCCTCGGCCGCGGTCGGATCATCCGGCCAGGGGTGTTTGGGATAGCGGCCTTTCATATCCGCTTTCACGTCCGCCCAGGACCCGGCCCAGAAACCGGGCAGATCCCTGGTGATCTGGATAGGCCGCTGGGCGGGGGACAGAAGTTCCAGGATCAGCGGCAGGCTGCCGCCGCACAGGTTTGGATGGTCCTTGAGGCCAAAGAGTTCCTGCACCTGGATCGACAGGGTCGGACCTGCGGCGGCCCCATAGTCAATCGGCACCTTGCTGCCGGTGGGCGCCTTAAAGTGAGAGGGCGCAAGGGCGTCGAGCTGCGTCATGGCGTCATAGGGCAAAAGCGCAGACAAGGCAGTGCCGAGCAGGGCGGAATCCACCGCGGCAAGACTGGTCAGCCCGGACAGGAAGGGCTGGAGCCACTCCTCCAGCGTAGCGGTCAGATGAGGATCGCTCAGGTCAGGCAGGGCGGCAGTGCCGGTCTCACGGGCATAGGCCGCCCGTTTTCGCAGCCGGACCTGGTCCTTGCTCCAGGGCAGGCGGCTGGTGCCCCTGCGACGGATCGCCTTGATCAGCGCTGTTTCAACCGCCGCCGGATCTGGCGTGCCAACCGCCGCCGACTGCAGCTCCACCGCTTTGTAGCGGGTCACCCTGCGGGCCTTCAAAGCCCCGTCTCCGGTCAGCTCGACCAGATCTTCTTCCAGGATGGCGTCTGAAAAAAGCGTTTCAATCTCGTCCCGGCTGATTTGCGCACAAAGCTGAATGCGGCCGCCGGCGGCCTTGCCCTGAATGTCGGCAACGGTCAAAAACCGCTCCCCGGCGAGCCCATGGGTGGGGTTCAGTTCGGCGCCCCGGCCATTGGCAAGGCGGAACCGGCCGGTCTGGCCGCGGGCCTGGGCGACCCGGTCGGGATAGGCCAGGGCCAGCAGGGCGCCAGCGCTGTCCAGATCGGTCTGCGTGCCACGTCCACCGGCCAGGGCCAGCCAGCGGCTGGCCAGAGCCCGTCCGTCCTTTGCCCGCTGACTTTTGTCCTGAAGCAGACAGCGCAATCTTGTCTTGAGGTCCGGATCGCGGCCGCCAAGGCCGGGTTCCGACAGGACCAGAGCGATCAGCGCAGCGGTATAGCCAAGCCCCTGGCGGCAGCCCTCCAGCACCATATGCGCCAGCCGGGGATGCAGCGGCAGCTTGGCCAGCGCCTTGCCTTGTCCGGTCAAATGGCCAGCCGCATTCAGGCCGTGAAGGTCTTTCAGAAGGTTCTTGGCTTCGCTCCATGCAGCGTCTGGCGGCGGATCGGCAAAGGCCAGCACCGCCGGGTCCAGTGTGCCCCAGGCAGCCAGATCCAGCACAAGGCCGGTCAGATCGGCTTCCAGAATTTCCGGAGCTTCATTCGCAGGAAGTGCGGCGGTCTGGGCTTCATCCCAAAGCCGGTAGCACACGCCCGGCTCCGTCCGTCCGGCCCGGCCCCTGCGCTGGTCGGCGGAGGCCCGTGAGACCCGGACCGTTTCCAGCCGGGTCAGGCCGGTCTGGGGCTCATAGCGGGGCACCCGGGCCAGTCCGCTATCGATCACAACCCGCACCCCTTCAATAGTGAGCGAGGTCTGGGCGATGGCGCTGGCCAGCACGATCTTGCGCTGGCCGGGCCCTGCGGGGCGGATCGCCGCATCCTGGGTCTTGGCATCGAGACCACCGAAGAGCGGGGCGATCTGGCAGTCCTGAGGCACAGAACCGGCCAGAAGGTCAGCGGTGCGTTTGATTTCCCCCTGACCGGGCAGGAACACCAGCAGCGAGCCAGTCTCCTCCTGCACGGCCTTGCTGACGGCGCGGGCCACTTGCGGTTCGATCCGGGCCTTCGGATCGCGGCCGAGATAGCGGGTCTCCACCGGGAAACTGCGCCCCTTGCTTTCCAGGACCGGAGCGTCCCCGAGCAGCCTGGCAATGCTGGCAGCGTCAAGGGTGGCGGACATGGGCACAAGCCGCAGATCTTCGCGCAGGGCCGATTGTACATCAAGGGCGAGCGCCAGCCCGAGATCCCCGTCCAGGGAGCGTTCGTGAAATTCGTCAAAGAGAATGGCTGCAACGCCGGTCAGTTCGGGGTCATCAAGGATCAGTCTTGTGAACACACCTTCGGTGATCACCTCGATCCGGGTGCGGACGCTGACCTTGGTTTCCATGCGCACCCGGTAGCCGACCGTCTCTCCGGGCCGCTCCCCCAGCTCCTGGGCCATGCGGCGGGCGGCGGCCCGGGCGGCAAGGCGGCGGGGTTCCAGCACCAGAATGCGCCCGTCTGCCCGCCAGTCCGCGTCCAGCAGGGCCAGCGGCACACGGGTCGTCTTGCCGGCTCCAGGCTCCGCTACCAGAACCGCATTGCTATGGCTGTCCAGCGTGCGCAGGAGATCCGGCAGAACGCCATCAATGGGCAGCGGCACGGCAAAGGAGCGAGGTACCGTCATGGCAGGGAGGCTCAGGCGGATGCGGGGCTGGCGGCGGCTTTCCATTGCCGCTCATGGGTGTTGACCGAAAAAGCGCCGGGCTGGCGGGCAAAGGAGGCCAGTCCTTCCAGCGCCGGGTCCGGATGGCGGACAATAAAGGTCGGGATCCGGGCCATCAAAGCCTCATGGGGTGCCTTGGCTTCGAAGGCTGCCCGGAAACCGTCCCCGGTCAGAAACCGGGCAATGCGGGGGGTGACGCCGCCGGTCAGATAGACGCCGCCCCGGGCCAGAACGGTCAGGGCACAGTCTCCGGCGACCCGGCCCAGGCAGCGCGCAAAGACTTCCAGGGTCTTGACCGCCACAGGATCATTGTCCCCGGCGGCACTGGTGATGCTGGCGGCAGTCTCAAAGGACCGGTCGAGTGTCATCCATTGGCTCACCGCCCGGGCCAGCCGGGGAAGGCCGCTGCCGGACAGAAGCTGCTCTGCGCCGATGCGCCCGCCGACCCGCTCGATGAAGGGCCAGATGACCATGTCTTCAGGCGTCACCGGTCCCAGTTCGACATGACCGCCTTCGCCGGGCACGGGCACCCAGGTGCTGGAGGCATGGATCATGGAGGCCGCACCGAGCCCGGTGCCCGGACCGAGCACGAATTTTGCACTTTCGGGGCGGATAGCGCCGGGTCCGATCTGCTCGATATCCGCGCCTTCATAGCCGGGCAGGGCGAGCGCCTGGGCCTCAAAATCGTTGAGCACGATAACTTCCTCGATCCCGAGATCGGAAATCAATTTCAAGGGTTCAATCACCCAGGCCGCATTGGTCAGTGCGATGGCATTTCCGGTCACGGGCCCCGCAACGGCAATGATGGCAGTTCTGGGGTTCGTCTGCGCGTCCGGATAGACAACGGCGCGGACGGCGCTGGAAATATCCTTGTGATCAGCTGTCGCGGTTTTGCCGCACATGCGGGTTGGGGCCTCTGGATTGTCAACCAGGGCAAAACGGGCATTGGTGCCGCCGATATCGGCCACCAGAACAGGATAGGAAAAGGTCCGGGAGCGTTTGGAAAGGGTCATGATCCGGCGCGGCCCGCCTCTCGGGTACCGACTTCGGGCGTATCTGAGGTGGTTTGCAGGCCCTTGAGCCGGGCCGAGCGCAGCAGAATGTCAGCGGTGGTCTCGTTGAGAGCCATCGGAATGTCATAGACCAGCGCCAGGCGCATCAAGGCCTTCACATCCACATCATGGGGCATGGGTGACAGGGGATCGACAAAAAACAAAAGACCCTGCAGCCTGCCTTCGGCGATCATTGCACCGATCTGCTGATCGCCTCCCAAGGGGCCGCTTTTGAGCCGGGTCAGATCGAGTTCCGGACAGGCCTCGAGAACGCGACCACCGGTTGTGCCGGTGGATACCAGATGAAAGCCGGCCAGCTTCTCCCGGTGGCGGCGGGCAAAATCGACCATCACGTCTTTTTTGGCATCATGGGCAACAAGCGCGAGCGTGGGCATGTCGGGCATTGCGGTTCCTTTTTGTAAGGGCAACGGACTTGGTATTAGCCGTAAAGTCAGCAACGCGCAAAGGATGTTATCAGGGAGGGGACCGAAACCTGCAAAACCGGAGGGAAGGGTGCAGGCGGGCGTTCCTCCGCTTGCACGCATGGTTGAGGAGATTCAAGAGCAGGCAAAGAAAAAGCCGTGTTCCGATGGGGAGGAACACGGCAGGTGAAGGAGAGTAAACGTGGCTTGGTCAGTCAAATAAGTTGCAGCGCACGGGCTCGCGTCCGGACACGCGCTGGAAGTAGGGATCCGGTTCATTGAGGTGAAGACCGGCGATCTCCAGAACCAGTTTCATCCGGATGGCATCGGCGAACCCTTCCTTGGAGCGCACCGGGATAGCAAAGGAGCCCGGACCGCCGATCACGCAGTCTTCATAGTAGTGATCGAGATTGAGCATTGCCTGCCAGGTGTTCTTGTTCGACTTCATCATCAGCGGCAAGCCATTGATGGTGACCCCGGAGGCGACCATGCGGTCGCGCATTTCGGTGACAGAGCCGCCCTGGTTATTGGGGCCGTCGCCGGAAATATCGATCACGCGGCGCAGGCCGACATACTGGTTGGTGTTGACCAGTTCGACCGACTTTTCCAGGGCCGAGGCGATCGAGGTCCGCTGGACCTGCCGGAGTGGGGCTTCTTCAATCATGGACGCGAATTGCGCAGCAGACGTTGCGTCCTGCACCACGGTCCAGTCGGCCACAATGAAATGTTCATCGACACCGCCCCATTCCATATAGGTCACGGCAACCCGCCCGATCGGACCGACCTGGATGGCGTCGAGGAATTCCCGGGAGGTCAGGGCTGCGACATAGCCCGCACGCTGGATTTCCTGCTCTTCCGTGTCCATCGATTGAGAGATGTCGACAGCCAGGACGAGTTCCACGTCCACTTCATTGGCTGGATTGTACGAATACTGCATCGAGGCAGTCCGCGCCAGACGGCCATCGCGGGCCTCGGCGGGGGCGGCGTTCCAAGTCGCCGTTATTATAAAGGACAGTATCGTCGCTACTGTCAGTGCACAGTTGGTCTTGATGTCGAGACGCATTTTTTTCTCCTTTTGTCGGCCTTTCAGCCGCGTTGCCACGTCTCCCCAGTTTTATTTTATTGTTCTATCAGTCTTCTTTATAGTCCTCGTTATTCCTGCTTAGGCTGGCAAAGATGCCTTGTCTTAGCTTGGAGTTTTACTTTGCAAGCCATGTGCCAAATCTACAGGATTTTAATTTATCTGGCAAAATCAAATGCGCACGGAGTGCGTAAATCCACAGATAGGAAATAAGTGCCGGATAGTTCGGCAATTTTTGCCGGATCTCCGGAGGATTGCAGTCCGGCTAGGCAAATTTTGCCGCTATGAAAAGTTGTCAGGGGACAGGGTTGATGCCCAGGAATGCAGCAATTTGCCCAAAATTCAGCTGTTTTTCGGGTTGACGGCAAAAGACTGGCTGGTCATGATCTGAAGAAATTCTCACAAGGTGAAGAATTTTTCGGCTCTCCGGCAATGAAGAGGTCCGAAAACGAATCACTCTCCGCCGGGAGAGGACGCAGAACAGGGGTGGAAGAGACGCATCTTCTGCCGGTTTGAGGGGAAGGTGTCGGGGCCGGATGCAGGCGGGTGAAGACGATTGGACATCCTATATGGCCATCCGGGCGGCCTGGCTTTCCTTTGTGGGAGGGCGGACGCAAGGAGAGATCGCGTCCCAGCTCGGTGTTTCGCCTGCCAAGGTACACCGCCTGATCGCCCACGCCCAAAAATCCGGATATGTGAAATTCCAGGTTGATGGGCGGCCGATGGAATGCCTTCAGCTCGAAGAAGATCTGTCCCGCCATTTCAAACTGTCCAATTGCATCGTCGCGCCGGATCTTGGCAGTGGCGATGAGGACAGCAACTTGCGGTCCGTTGCCGCCGCTGCCTCCCAGTTCCTGACCGGGCTTTTGACCGGGGCAAGCGTGAAGCGGCTTGGGGTCGGCATGGGCATGACCCTGACAGCGGCTGTCGAGGCGCTGCCGAAGGCGGCCCGTCCGGATCTTGAAATCATGTCGATCTGCGGGTCGCTGACGCGAACCCTGGCGGCAAATCCTTACGATATCGTCCAGAAGATGCAGGAGCGGACCGGCGGGATCGGCTATTTCCTGCCCGTGCCCTATTTCACCGAGACGCCGGACGAAAAAGCTTTGTTCCTGTCGCAGCGCAGCGTTCAGGACCTGATGGAGCGGGCGCGCCAGTCCGATGCGGTTCTTATCGGCATCGGGTCGGTCGAGAACGAGGGGCATCTGGTCCAGCGCGGCATGATTTCCAAGCAGGAACAGGAAGAGTTGATGTCATGCGGCGCGGTCTGTGATTTGATGGGCCGATTTTTGACGATTGAAGGAAAGCTGGCACCCAATTCCCTCGGCGATTGTGCCGTCGGACTGCACTTTGATGAAGTGCGCGGGCGCCGTGTCATTGCGCTGGTGGGTGGAGAGAGCAAGGTGGATGCCACGCTCGCTGCATTGCGCACCGGTGTCATCACCGACCTGGTGGCCGACGAGACCCTGGCAAGGGCTCTCAGGTCCCGGGCCGGACTGCAACTGGCACAGTCGGCGTGAGGCGGCTGGGTCACGAGGGGAAACGGGCCGGTCGAACGGGACTGGCCCCTGCAATGTCGGAGGACATAAAAGTGAAAAAGTTTCTAACCATCGGCACGGCACTCGCCGGACTGGCCTTGTCTATCGCAAGCGCATCGGCTGATACCAAGCCAGCCGTGCTTTATGATCTGGGTGGCCGGTTCGACAAGTCGTTCAACGAAGGGGCCTATAACGGCGCTGAAAAGTTCAAGCAGGACTACGGCATCGAATACCGGGACTTCGAAATCCAGAATGACAGCCAGCGCGAACAGGCGCTGCGCAACTTCGCCAAGCGCGGCATGAATCCGATCGTGGCCATCGGCTTCTCCCAGGCCAATGCGGTTGAGAAAGTCGCCAAGGAATTCCCGGACACCCAATTCGCCATTGTCGACATGGTCGTCGATCTGCCGAATGTGCGCTCCATTCTGTTCAAGGAACATGAGGGCTCTTACATTGTCGGCATGCTGGGCGCCATGGCCTCTGAAACCGGCAAGCTGGGCTTTGTTGGCGGCATGGACATTCCGCTGATCCGCAAATTCGCCTGCGGCTACAAGCAGGGTGTTCTGGCAGCCAATCCGGATGCGGAAGTCTTTGAAAACATGACCGGCACCACCGGTGCTGCCTGGAATGACCCGGTCAAGGGCGGCGAGCTTGCCAAATCCCAGTTCGACCGGGGTGCGGATGTTGTCTATCACGCAGCCGGCGGCACCGGCATTGGTGTGCTTCAGGCCGCAGCCGACGCGGGCAAGCTGGGCATCGGCGTGGACAGCAACCAGAACGGCCTGCATCCGGGCTCCGTCCTGACCTCCATGCTCAAGCGTGTCGATATTGCTGTCTATCAGGCGTTTGAAGACGCGGAAAACGACACCTGGTCGTCCGGCTTTGAAGTTCTCGGCCTGAAGGAAGGCGGTGTGGACTGGGCTCTGGATGAAAACAATGCCGAGCTGGTCACCGACGAAATGAAAGCGGCTGTCGAAGAGGCAACCCAGAAGATCATCTCCGGCGAGATCAAGGTTCACGACTACATGTCCGATGATTCCTGCACGTTTTAAGGCAGATTAGAGACAATCCCGGCCTTCGCGCCTTGCTGCGCGGAGGCCGCTTTCCAAATCATGACTGCCGCCGGATTTTTTCAAGCTGCTGGGGGACCGTATGATCGATTTGAAAACATGTATTCTTGCTGTGGTGCTGGCTGGCAGTGTTGGGGGCGTGTTGCCTGCGCTGGCCGATCCGGCCATTGTGTATTCGGTCGGCGGGAAATTCGACGGTTCGTTCAATGAAAGCGCCTATACCGGTGTCGAGCGCTTCCGCAAAGAAACCGGTGACAGCGTGCGGGAATTTGAGCTGGAGCGGGATTCCCAGAGCCTTCAGGCCCTGCGCAACTTTGCCAGCCGCGGCAATGAGCCGGTCGTGGCGATCGGCTTCAACCAGGCCAATGCGCTCAATCAGGTGGCGCCAGACTTTCCGGACACGAAATTTGCCCTTGTGGACATGGTCGTCGAGCAGCCCAATGTGCGCTCCTATGTCTTCAAGGAGCAGGAAGGCGCCTATATTGGCGGCCTTCTGGCGGCCATGGCGTCGAAAAGCGGCACGATCGGCTTTGTCGGCGGCATGGATATCCCGATCATCCGCCGCTTTCTGTGCGGCTACAAACAAGGGGCATTGTCGGTCAATCCGAAGATCAAGGTCCTGTTCAACATGGCAGGCGACACGCCGGCGGCCTTTGTTGATCCCGTGCGGGGTGGCGAGCTTGCGCTCGGCCAGATCAAGCGCGGCGCTGATGTCATCATTCAGGCCGCTGGCGGCACCGGTCTTGGCGTCCTTCAGGCGGCCACCGATGAGGGCGTGCTTGGCATCGGCACGGACAGCAACCAGAACGGCCTGCATCCGGGCCATGTTCTGACCTCCATCCGCAAGCGGGTCGACAATGCGGTCTATGACAGTTTCCAGTCGGCTCGAAACGGCAGCTTCACATCGGGTGTCAAGGTGCTCGGTCTGGCCGATGGCGGCATGGACTGGGTGCTGGACGGTAACAATGCGCGGCTGATTTCCAAAGAGATGGAGACAGCAGCGGATGCGGCGGTGGCCGCAATCTCTGAAGGACACATCAAGGTTCATGATGTTGTAAGCGACGGGCCGTGCCCGTTCTAGGACCGGGCAAAGAAACCGGACAAGAGCCGAGAAAAACAGCGCGATCAAAAAAAGCGCCGACAGGGACAACAACAATGGCAAAGAGCAGACGTCACGCCTGGGGGAAGGCATGAGCGAAACGCCGGCGATCGAACTGCGCAAGATCAACAAGCGCTTTGGCCCGGTTCACGCCAACAAGGATATCGACCTTGTGGTGAAAAAGGGCTCCATTCACGGGATCATCGGGGAAAACGGCGCGGGCAAATCGACGCTCATGTCCATCCTCTACGGCTTTTATCAGGCCGATGATGGCGACATTTGCGTCGATGGCCGCACGGTCACGATCCCCGATTCCAAGGCCGCGATCACCATGGGAATCGGCATGGTGCACCAGCACTTCATGCTGGTCGACAATTTCTCCGTTCTGGAAAATGTGGTGCTCGGCGCTGAGGACAGCGCCATGCTCGCCGGAGGCCTGGCCCGGGCCCGCACCGAACTGAAGCGCCTTGAAGACGAATATGAGCTGCGCGTCGATCCGGACGCGCTGGTTCAGGATCTGCCGGTGGGCCTGCAACAGCGGGTCGAGATCCTCAAGGCGCTCTACCGCAGCGCCGAGATTCTGATCCTGGACGAGCCGACCGGTGTTCTGACCCCGGCCGAAGCCGACCACCTGTTCAAGATCCTGAAAGTCCTGAAAGACGAAGGCAAGACGGTTCTCCTGATCACCCACAAGCTGCGCGAGATCATGGCCGTGACCGACACGGTCTCGGTGATGCGCCGGGGCGAGATGGTGGCAACGGTCGAGACGGCTGACACCTCCATGGAGCAACTTGCGGAGCTTATGGTCGGCCGCTCGGTGCTGCTCCAGGTTGACAAGGTTCCTGCCGAGCCGAAACAGCCGGTTCTGGACATCCAGAACCTGACCGTGACCGACGCTCGCGGTGTGCAGGTGGTCAAGGATGTGTCCTTTTGCGTGCGGGCCGGGGAGATTGTCGGCATTGCCGGTGTCTCGGGCAATGGTCAGTCGGAACTGCTGGAGACGGTGTCGGGTATCCGGCGGGCCTCGTCGGGCACGATGACCCTGGGCGGGGAAGTCATCGATCTGGGCACCAGCACGCTGGATGCCGCCGACATGCGTGCCAGAAGCCTTGGCCACGTTCCGGAAGACCGTCACCGTATGGGCCTGATCAACAGCTTCACCGAATACGAGAATTCCATTCTCGGCTATCACCGGGACCCGGTCTATGCGAAAGGGCCGTTCATGGACCTGCAGGCCATCAAGAAAAATGCGGTGGCCGAAATCGAAAAATACGACATCCGGCCCCCCAATCCGATGCTGAAGACCGCGAACTTCTCCGGTGGAAACCAGCAGAAGATCGTTCTGGCCCGGGAAATCGAGCGCGATCCGGAGGTGCTTCTGGTGGGCCAGCCGACCCGCGGGGTCGATATCGGCGCCATTGAATTCATCCATAAACGGCTGGTCGAACTGCGCGACGCTGGCAAGGGCATCCTGCTGGTCTCCGTGGAACTTGACGAGATCCGCGCCCTGGCCGACCGGGTGCTGGTCATGTTTGACGGCCGCATTGTTGGCGAGCGCGGCGCCAACGCGGAAGAAGGCGACCTCGGCCTTCTCATGGCCGGTGTCGACAAGGGTCAACAGCCACAAGAGGAAAATGTGCAATGACACAGGGCCAGTTGCCTCGCTGGGTCGACCTCGGTCTGATCCCTTTTTTGAACCTGGCCGCGGCCTTTCTCGTGTCCGGGCTCGTCGTGATCCTGATCGGCGAGAACCCGCTGGATGCGGTTGAGATCCTTGTCTGGGGATCGCTCGGCTATGGTGAAGGTATCGGCTTCACGCTGTTTTACGCCACCAACTTCATCTTCACCGGCCTGGCCGTGGCCGTTGCCTTCCATGCAGGTCTCTTCAATATCGGCGGGGAAGGGCAGGCCTATGTGGGCGGCCTTGGGGTCGCGATTGCCTGTCTGGCGCTGGACCGGTATGTACCCTGGTATGTGACGCTGCCCTTTGCCATTCTCGGCTCTGCTGCAGCGGGCGCTGCCTGGGCCCTCATCCCGGCCTGGCTGCAGGCAACGCGCGGCAGCCATGTGGTCATCACCACCATCATGTTCAACTTCATTGCCTCTTCGCTGATGGTCTATCTCCTCAACGGGGTGCTGAAGGAACATGGCTCCATGCAGCCGGAAACACGCACCTTTGAAGCCGGCGGGCGGCTGCCGTTCCTCAATGACCTGTTCCCGTCTTTCGGCTTCGGTTATGCGCCGGTCAACCTGTCGCTGTTCATCGCGCTGGCGGCCTGCGTTCTGGTCTGGCTTTTGATCTGGCGGACCCGGCTCGGCTTTGAAATCCGGTCTTTCGGAGCCAATGCCACGGCCGCGGTCTATGCGGGCATCCCGCCGGTGCGCACGATCGTGATCACCATGCTGATTTCCGGCGGGCTCGCCGGCATGATGGCGATCAACGAAATCATGGGGTCCCAGAACCGGCTGCTGATCGACTTCGTCACCGGTTACGGCTTTGTCGGCATCGCGGTGGCGCTGATGGGCCGGGCGCATCCGGTCGGTATTGTTCTGGCCGCCATCTTGTTCGGCATGCTCTACCAGGGCGGCGCGGAACTTTCCTTTGAAATGCCGAACATCACCCGCGACATGATTATCGTCATCCAGGGGCTGGTGATCCTGTTTGCCGGGGCGCTGGAATACATGTTCCGCCCGGCGATCATCCGGCTGTTCACCCCAGCCCAGCCCCTGCAGGCGAAGGAGGCGTAATCATGTTTGAAGATTTCATTCTGATCCTCGATTCCACCGTCCGCCTGTCAACGCCCCTCCTGCTGGCCTGTCTGGCCGGGCTCTATTCAGAACGCGCCGGTGTGGTCGATATCGGCCTGGAGGGCAAGATGCTGGGCGCGGCTTTTGGCGCCGGGGCAGTGGCCTATCTCACCGCTAATGCCTGGCTGGGCCTGCTGGCAGGCATCGCCGTTGCTGTGGCGCTGGGTCTGCTGCATGGCTTTGCCTCGATTTCCAACCGGGGCAACCAGATTGTTTCCGGGGTGGCGATCAATTTTCTGGCCGCCGGGCTGACGGCGCTTCTGGGCCAGTCCTGGTTCCGGCAGGGCGGCCGGACCCCGGCGCTGCCGCAGGGCGGCCGTTTCACGGAAATCACCTTGCCCTTTGCCGATCAGGTGCGCGACGTGCCTGTTCTCGGCCCGGTCTACTATGAGCTTCTGTCCGGTCATAATATCTTGGTCTATGTGGCGTTTCTGGCGGTGCCCTTCACCTGGTGGGTTCTGTTCCGCACCCGTTTTGGCCTGCGCCTGCGCGCGGTCGGGGAAAATCCGGCTGCCGTCGACACGGCAGGTATTTCGGTCCTTTGGCTGCGCTATCGGGCCGTGATTGCCTGTGGTGCCCTGTGCGGCTTTGCGGGGGCTTATCTGTCCATTGCCCAGGGGGCGGGCTTCGGGGTCAACATGACTGCGGGCAAGGGCTTCATTGCGCTGGCCGCGCTGATCTTCGCCAAGTGGCGTCCGGCCAGTGCCATGCTCACCTGTCTTCTGTTCGGCTTTCTGGATGCGCTGGCCATCCGCATGCAGGGGCAGGAAGTTCCGGGCATTGGAGAAATCCCGGTCCAGCTTTTCCAGGCTCTGCCCTATATTCTGACCGTGATCCTGCTGGCCGGGTTCATCGGCAAGGCGATCCCGCCAAAGGCGGCGGGTATTCCCTATCTGAAGGAGCGGTCATGAGCGATCTGGATGCCTTGTTCGAGGCCGCCAAGGCGGTCCGGGAGAAGGCCTATGCGCCCTATTCGAATTTTCTGGTCGGGGCCGCGTTCCGCACGCCGGACGGTACGGTCTTTACCGGCTGCAACGTGGAAAATGCGTCCTATCCGGTCAGTGTCTGTGCCGAAGGGGGCGCTGTCAGTGCTATGATCGCGGCAGGCCACCGTCAAATCGAAGAAGCGGTGGTGATTGGCGACGCGGCCCTGTGCACGCCCTGCGGCATGTGCCGCCAGAGGTTCGCCGAATTCGGAACGAAAAACCTTGTGGTTCACGTTGCGGATCTGAACGGCATCAAGCGCAGTTTCACGCTGGAAGAACTGCTGCCGGCCGCATTTGAACTGGAAGACACACAAGACGACAAGAAGGACTGACCCGCCATGACTGGGTACGGCCGTGAATGTGCGGACATTGTCCGCGCTGCCCGCAAGGGCTCTTACAAGATTGGCATGATTTTGGGGTCGGGGCTCGGCGCGCTGGCAGAAGAGGTGGAAGATGCCGTGCGTATTCCCTATGCGCGTCTGGCGGATTTCCCGGTCTCGACCGTGACCTCCCATTCCAGCGAACTGGTGGCGGGGTCGCTGGCCGGGGTGCCGGTGGTGATCCTGTCCGGGCGGGCGCATTATTATGAAAGCGGCAACCCGGCCATTATGCGCACGCCGGTGGAAACGCTGAAAGAGCTTGGCTGCGAGGTGCTGCTGGCCACCAATGCTGCGGGCTCCCTGCGCGAGGAGGTTGCTCCCGGATCGCCCATGCTGATTTCCGATCACATCAACTGGTCGGGCAAGAATCCACTGATCGGTGAAGAGAGCGAAAAGCGCTTTCTGGACGTGAGCGCGGCCTATGATCCGGACTTGCGGTCCGCCATGAAAAAGGTGGCCACAGAAACGGGCGATGCCATCGCCGAAGGCGTCTATATGTGGTTTTCCGGCCCTTCTTTCGAAACACCGGCAGAGATCCGCATGGCCAAGATCCTGGGCGCCGATGCGGTCGGCATGTCGACGGTTCCCGAAGTGATTCTGGCCCGGTTCCTGGGGTTGCGCGTGGCCGCCATATCGATCATCACCAATTACGGGGCCGGTATGCAGACCCACGCACTGTCCCATGACGAAACCAAGGCTGTTGCCCTGAAGGGCATGGAACGCATGAAACAGCTTGTGCGCGCGTTTGTGAAGGAAATTGGCGATGAGTGACAGGATTGAAAACGCCAAGCGGGCTCTTGGCCTGGTGGATCTGACCAATCTGAATGACGATTGCTCCGGCGGGGATGTGACCAAACTGACCAGCCGGACCGTGACCGATCACGGCTCTGTCGCCGCTGTGTGTGTGTGGCCGCGTTTCGTGGCCCAGGCGGTCCGGGAACTGACCGGAACCGGTGTCAAGGTCGCGACCGTCGTCAACTTCCCGCAAGGAGGCGAGGATACCACGGCCGTTGTGGCCGAAACTGAACAGGCGATTGCCGACGGCGCGGACGAGGTCGACCTTGTCATGGCGTATCGGGCCTTTGCCGAAGGGCGCAAGGGTTATGCCGAAGAGCAGATCGTGCGGGTGAAGGCAGCCATTCCCGATCCGGTCCTCCTGAAAGTCATTCTGGAAACGGGCGAGATCAAGGATCCGCTTCTGATCCACGCCGCTTCGAACATGGCGGTTGCAGCCGGGGCGGATTTCATCAAAACCTCAACTGGCAAGGTGGCCGTCAACGCGACGCTTGAGGCCGCCGAGATCATGCTCACGGTGCTGGAAGAAGCCCGCCGGGACCACACCGGACGGGTCATCGGTTTCAAACCCGCCGGCGGAATCCGCACAAGCGAAGATGCGGAAGCCTATCTGGCCCTGGCGGACAGGATCATGGGGCACAACTGGGTCTCCACATCCACATTCCGTTTTGGGGCGAGCGGCCTTCTGGACGCGCTGATTGCCACCATCGAAGGCAAGGATATGAGGGCTGCAGAAGGATATTAGGGCGCAGCGCACTCCAAAGGAGTGAACCCGTACTGAACGGGACATGCTCCGGCTCGCTGGCCGCTCAGGCCTCATGGCAATGCCGGCAAGATGCTGCTCGATTTCAAGATGCGAGAGCCTTTCAGGTGCCTGTTACAGGGCACCCGACAGGCGGGACCTGCAAGACAAGGACAACAACATGCTGCCGCAGGAAGTCATCCGCAAAAAGCGTGACGGGAACGCCCTGAACGCAGACGAAATTGCGTTTTTCGTCAAAGGGCTCGCCGATGGCTCGGTGACCGAAGGGCAGGTTTCTGCCCTGGCGATGGCCGTCTTTTTTCAAGGCTTGAGTGTTGAGGAAAGGGTCGCGTTGACGCTGGCCATGCGCGACAGCGGCGATGTTATGGACTGGACCGGCCTTGACGCACCGGTTCTGGACAAGCATTCCACCGGTGGTGTCGGGGACAATGTGTCGCTTATGCTGGCCCCCGCGCTTGCAGCCTGCGGCGCTGCCGTTCCGATGATCTCCGGGCGCGGTCTTGGCCATACTGGTGGCACGCTGGACAAGTTCGATAGCATTCCGGGCTACCAGACCCAGCCGGACAATCTGCTGTTCAAGAAAGTGGTCAAGGACATCGGCTGCGCGGTTATCGGTCAGACCGGCAATCTGGCACCGGCTGACAAGCGCTTCTATGCCATCCGTGACGTGACGGCGACGGTGGAGAGCATTGATCTGATCACCGCCTCGATCCTGTCCAAGAAGCTGGCCGCCGGGCTGCAAGGCCTGGTGCTGGATGTGAAATGGGGCACCGGTGCGTTTATGGCCGGGCTCGACGAGGCCCGCGGGCTTGCCCAGAGCCTGGTTCTGGTTGCAAATGGGGCGGGCCTGAAGACAACCGCCCTCCTGACCGACATGAACGAGCCGCTGGCGTCGGCTGCTGGAAACGCGGTTGAAATGCAAAATGCGGTCGATTTTCTGAAAGGCACGGCGGTGGACAATCGCCTGTGGGACGTAACGGTTGCCCAGGGCGGGGAGCTGCTGGCCTCCGGCGGGATTGCGTCCACGGCGGATGCCGGGGCTGAAATGATGCGCCAGGCCTTTGACAGCGGCAAGGCGGCAGAAAAATTTGCCCAGATGGTGCACGCGCTTGGCGGGCCTGCCGACTTCATGGAAAAAAGCGAGCTCTATCTCGCCAAGGCCCCGGTCCAGGCCCCGGTCTATGCTGACCGGGACGGCACGGTGACCGGCGTGGATGCGCGGGCTGTCGGAGTGGCGGTTGTGGCGCTTGGCGGCGGGCGCCGGGCTGCGGCCGATGTGATCGACCCGTCCGTCGGTCTGACGGATCTGGCCGGGATCGGCAACACGGTGGATGCGGATGCGCCGCTGGCCATCGTTCATGCCCGCTCTGAAGACGAGGCTGCGGCTGCGGCCATTGCCGTGCGCAACGCTTATCAGATCGGGGCAGCGTCCGCTGTTCCCGACCGCCCGAGTGTGGTTGAACGGATCGCACCGTAAGCGCGTCCGGTTTATAGGGGGCCGGACCGGACGGGTCCGGCGCGTTCTCCGGTTTCACCAACCGGCAAAAAACAAAGTGAGGAAACCCCATGCCCCGTGCAATCCTGTGCGTCCTGGACAGTTTCGGCATTGGCGGAGCTGAAGATGCAGCCGCCTTTGGCGATTCCGGGTCCGATACATTGGGCCACATTGCCGAAGAATGCGCCCGTGGCAACGGCGACAGGGACGGCCTGCGCCAGGGGCTCTTGAAAGTGCCGAACATGGACCGTCTGGGCCTGGGCGCAGCCGGGCGCCTGTCGACGGGAAAGACCCTGCCCGGTCTCGATCATGCGGCGGAGCCGGACGGCCTGTGGGGCTATGCTGCAGAAGTGTCCAACGGCAAGGACACGCCCTCCGGACACTGGGAGATTGCCGGCGTGCCGGTGCGGTTCGACTGGGGCTATTTCCCCCAGACCATTCCCGCCTTTCCCGATGAGCTGATCGGGAAGATCAAAGAGGCGGCGGGGCTGACCGGCATATTGGGCAACAAGCATGCGTCGGGTACGCAGGTCATCGCCGAACTTGGTGAAGAGCACCTGCGCACGGGCAAGCCGATTTTCTATACATCCGCTGATTCTGTGATTCAGATTGCGGCACATGAAGCGCAGTATGGGCTCGATAACCTTTACAAGCTTTGTGAAATCACCCGGGAATTTGCCGATCCCTACACAATTGGCCGGGTGATCGCGCGCCCCTTTGAGGGAGAGACAGCCGCAACTTTCCAGCGCACGGCTAACCGGCGCGACTATTCGGTGCTGCCGCCCGAACCGACCTTGCTTGACCGGCTGACGGACGCGGGCCGCACAGTGATCGGTGTCGGCAAGATCTCCGACATTTTCGCCCACCAGGGGGTGGCCAAAGTGCTCAAAGGGGCGGGCAATGATCAGCTCTTTGACAGGACGCTGGAGGCCATGGAGATGGCCGGGGACGGGGATCTGGTCTTTTCGAACTTCATCGATTTTGATTCGCTCTACGGCCACCGGCGCGACGTGCCGGGTTATGCTGCTGCCCTGGAAGCCTTCGACCGGCGGCTGCCGGAACTGACTGCCCGGCTGCGCGAGGGGGATCTTTTGATCCTGACTGCGGACCATGGCTGCGATCCCACCTGGCAGGGCACGGACCATACGCGCGAGCATGTTCCGGTCATTGCCACCGGTCCCGGAGTTCCCGGCAGGGGCATTGGCGGCCGGAAAACCTATGCGGATATCGGCGAGAGTGTTGCGCAGCATCTTCGGATCGCGCAAGGTCCCCACGGGACAAGTTTCTTGTAGGGTCTGCGGGCACGAGCGGGCAGGTCACACGTCCCGCCGCCGCAAAGGGGACCGAGAGGGCCGGTGCGGTCCCCGGATGAAACAGCTTGGCAGGGTCCGCCACAGATGAATGACACCATAAACGTCCCGAAAGCTGAATTGCATTGCCATATTGAAGGGGCGGCTCCGGCCAGTCTGGTGCTGCGCCTGGCAGAGCATCACGGGGTGGACGTGTCCGAGGTGATTGACGGGGCCGGTAAGTATATCTGGTCCGATTTCACCAGCTTCCTGAAGGCTTATGATGTCTCCAGCTCTGTCTTCAAGACACCGGCTGACTATTCCCTGCTGTCGGAAACCTATTTCCGCATGCTGGCCGCTGAAGGGGCGGTCTATGGGGAGATCACCATCTCGCCCGACCATGCCCAGGCCACGGGACTGTCCTATCGGTCCTATGTGGAAGGGCTTGCCGCCGGGATCGAGCGGGCCAAGACGGATACAGCCATCGAAGGGCGCATGATCGCCATTGGGGTCCGCCATTTCGGCGCTGCGTCCGTGGAGCGGGTGGCCAAGGAGGTGGTCGGCAACCCGCATCCGCTTGTGACCGGATTTGGACTGGCGGGGGACGAGCGCTCAGGGCACCCGGCGAATTTTTCCAAGGCTTTCCGGATGGCTGCCGAGGCGGGCCTTGGCACCACCGCCCATGCGGGCGAATTTGGCGGTCCGGACAGCGTGATCGCGGCCCTGGAATTTCTGAGGGTCAAACGTATCGGGCATGGCGTGCGGGCCATCGAAGACAAGGATCTGGTGAAACGACTCGTGGATGAGGAGGTGGTGCTTGAAGTCTGCCCCGGGTCGAATATCGCCCTCAGCGTCTATACACATTTGCGCTTCCATCCGGTGAACCTCCTGCGCAATGCGGGAGTAAGGATCACCCTCAACTCGGATGATCCGCCTTTTTTCGGCACCACGCTGGGCAAGGAATATACGTCGGTCGCCGGGACCTTCGGCTGGTCTTTTGACGACCAGATGGCCGTGACCCGGACCGCAATCGAAGCCGCCTTTTGCGATTCGGCAACAAAACAGAGACTTCTGGTCAGGCTGGACAGTGCCAAACAGTCCGGCGGCCGGAGCTGAGGGAGACGGGGCCTTTGGAGATTGCCCAAAACGATCTGAACACCACAAACACGCTCAAGCTGTTTAAGCCGGCTGAGGTGCTGAGCCGGGCGCAGACCCTGTTGCAACAGGCGGAGGCGGGGGATCTTGCCCATGCCCGGGTGGATCTCTCCCGGCTGGGCGGTGTTCTTTTGAACGTGCTGGAGATTACCAAGGAGACCTATCCGGATTTTCAAATTCCCCCTTATGGTGCGTGGCGGGCCTTCGAACCGGACGGCCTTGACCGCTGGGGCGCATTGGCCGGGGCCAGGGCGTTTGAAAGCGCTGATGAGATGCTGGTCTCCGCTGCCGATCTGGCTTGTCTTGCCTGCGTCATGAAAACCATGTCTCCGGAGGGCTGGGTCTATGAGGACCCGATGACCGGCACGAAAGTGCGCGGGCCGCAGGCGTCAGGTCTTGCAGCATTTCATATGTTTGCTGCTGGATCGTTTTCAAGCGACATGAGCGACCCTTACCGGGTGGATGCGGACACTTTGATCCGGCTGGAACCGGAAGAACTGGCATTTGCGCTGCAATGGGACCCGGAGAGCGCCAGGGATCTGGTGGAGGCCATGCGCAGGCACCTGAAACGGTTTGGGGAGGCTCTGGCCCTGCGGCCGGATCTCTTTTCTGAAGGCGAGGCAACCCGGCCGGGGCTTTTGGCGTGGAAACAGGCTGCGGCAAGCGGGGCAGGCGTGGTCAGTGCCGCCGGAATTCTGGACCTCTTCCTGGGGGCTTTGGCGCCGGTCTGGGAGGGCGGGGCGCAGTTGGGCGATATCGTTCTCGGTGACAGTTTTCACCATTCTGTGGCCAAGGTTGAGACAGCACCTGCAGAAGGGGCCGACGAAGGGCCTGACGACACGCGGCACGGTCTGGACAGCCGTCAGGTGTTCCCGTTCCACCTGGCTGCGCAGGATATGGTCTATTCCCTGATCGAGCCCTTCGCCTGGGCAGGCTTCGAGGTGTCGGATCTGGAGCAGCTCACCGGTCCTGCCGATGACGCCCATGCGGCCCTGTTTGTGGACGCCGGTGTGCTGCAGTTGCGCACTGGCCATGGGAGCCTTGACGCGGAGGGCGCGCGCGACCGGATGATTGAACTGCGCGCGCTCACCCTTGCCCTGACCGGCATGCTGGCCGATCTGCTGCGCCAGGAACTCGACGTGCCGCCGGATCAATTGCCGCTGACCTGTATTCTGGAAGGGGGGACAAGCCGGTTGGGCCACCGGATTTTGCAGCAATCGGGCCCGGAGGTGCAAAAACTCGGGCGTTATCTCAACCCGGGGGCTGTTTTTTGGTTGCCGTTCGGGGCATAGGTCCTGAACATAAAAATGAAAACCGGTCCCGGTTCCTGCGGGACCTGAATGCAAGAGAGGCAGATATGTCCGGAGCCAACGTCATCAGTCACCCGCTGGTCCAGCACAAGCTGACCATTATGCGCGACAAGGGAACGTCCACCCAGGGGTTCCGCCGCCTGCTGCGCGAAATCTCCACCCTGTTGTGCTACGAGGTGACCCGGGACCTGCCTTTGATCCGCCAGACCATCGAAACACCGCTTGCCGAAATGCAGGCGCCGATGCTGGCTGGCAAGAAACTGGTCTTTGCCTCTGTGCTGCGGGCCGGGAACGGCCTTCTGGAAGGCATGCTGGAGCTGGTGCCCTCCGCCCGCGTTGCCCATGTGGGTCTTTACCGCGATCCGGAAACCCTGCAGCCGGTGGAATATTACTTCAAGGCGCCAGAAGACCTGAATGAACGGCTGGTTATCGTGGTTGACCCGATGCTGGCCACGGCCAATTCAGCTATTGCCGCTGTTCAGAAACTGAAAGAACGGGGCGCCAACAATATCCGCTTCCTGTGCCTGCTCGCAGCGCCGGAAGGGGTGGCCAATTTCAACGCAGTCCATCCGGACATTCCGATCTATACGGCGGCCATTGACGAGAAGCTCAACGAGAAGGGCTACATCGTGCCCGGCCTCGGCGACGCGGGTGACCGCATGTATGGCACCAAATAACCCTATGATGGCGGATGCATGATTACGGTTTTCGGTTCCATTAATCTGGATCTCGTGGTTGCCGTGGAGCGCTTGCCCACGGCGGGCGAAACGGTCAGCGGCCCGGATCATCAGACCTTTGCCGGCGGCAAGGGCGCCAATCAGGCGCTCGCGGCCTGCCGGGCCGGGGCTGAGGTCAAAATGATCGGCGCGGTTGGCGGCGACGCTTTTGCAGCTCTTGCTCTGGCCAATCTGAAGGTGGCGGGCGTTGATCTGTCCGGTGTGCGCAGCCTTCCCGGGGCAACGGGTCTCGCCCTGATCGGGATCGAGGCTTCCGGGGAAAACCAGATCATTGTGGCCAGCGGGGCAAATGCCCGGGTGGAGGCCGCGTGGCTGGAGGGGGCGCTTTCCGCCTCAGACCTCCTGGTGCTTCAAGGCGAAGTGCCGCTAAAGGAAGCGGTGTCGGCCATGTCCGCTGCCCGCCGGTCCGGGGCCCGGGTCGTTTGGAACCCGGCTCCTGTTCCGATGGGGGATCTGACCGCCGCACTCAAACAGGTCAGCATCCTTGTGGTGAATGAAAGCGAAGCGGCCGAAATTGCCACCCGGCTTGGACATTCAGAAGAGCCGGCCGCCTTTGTGGACGCCCTTGCCGGAGAGTTCGAGGCTGTTGTCGTTACCCTTGGTGCCAAGGGTGTTTGGGCCGGACGAGGGGCGGACCGTCTTTCCCTGTCTGCCCCCAAGGTCGATCCCGTGGACACGACCGGCGCCGGGGACGCTTTTTGCGGGGCCCTGGCCGCCGCGCTCGATGCTGGTAAAGCTTTTGATCGGGCGCTCAAGGAAGGGGTTGCCGCAGGCTCCCTGGCCTGCACTGTGACCGGCGCCCAGTCGAGCGCACCGCAAAGGGCCGATATTGACCGGCTGGCAGGTCAAATCGTCTGAATTGATTTTACGGGCCGCTAAGGAAACTGTGCTATCCGGCAGGGACCGTTGTGACACCCTGGGGGCGCTATGTGGCGCTATGTGTTTGTTCTTGTGTTGCTTGCCGGTGCGGCGCCACTTGTGCCGGGCCTGATTGAAACACGCCTGGCTGCCCTTCAGGACGAAGGCCCGGACGCCGCTGAAGCCACCCGGGAGACCGGGCCAAGAACCCACCGGATTTCCGTTGACCGCAGCGGGCACTATGTTGCCGATGCCTATCTGAACGGCCGTGCCATCGATATGCTGGTCGACACGGGGGCGACCCTGACCGTGCTGCCTGTATCGGTTGCCGAGGATATCGGCATTCACTTGCGCCCGTCAGATTTCGATATGCCCATCGGAACGGCCAATGGCAGGATCTACGGCGCGGGCGCGGTGATCGACCGGCTGCGCATCGGCGCGATCCGCCTGCGAAATGTGGAGGCGGTTGTCCTTTCAGACGAACGCCTGAGCTCACCGCTTCTGGGCATGTCGGTGCTGGGCCAGCTCAAGCGGTTTGACTTTTCAAGTGGCACGCTAGTACTTGTTCAATAGCTTTGACGTCCGTCCTGTCTGGCGTCGCTGAGCGTTTTCCTTTTCGCCACGCAAGAGGCACAGATGTTTCCCAGACCGCGTCCGGCCCTGGCGCCCAATACGTTTGAATATGAAGCCCTGCCCATGGTGAAGCCGACGGGCTTCCGGGAATATGACGCACGCTGGCTGTTCGAAAAAGAAATCAATCTCATGGGCATGCAGGCTCTGGGGCTGGGAATCGGAACGCTGATGCATGAGCGGGGCGTTGCGCCGGAGATTGTGGTGGGGCACGACTTCCGGGGCTATTCCGCCTCGATCAAGATGGCGGTCATAAACGGCCTGATGGCTTCGGGCATCAACGTGCATGACATCGGTCTTGCCCTGTCGCCCATGGCGTATTTCGCCCAGTTTGCCCTAGATGTCCCGGCTGTTGCCATGATCACCGCGTCCCACAATGACAACGGCTGGACGGGTGTGAAAATGGGCATCGACCGGCCACTGACCTTTGGGCCGGGGGAAATGGCCCGGCTGAAGGAGATTGTTCTGGAGGCTGCGTTTGTCGTTAAAGGGGCGGGCAGCTACCGCTTTGTTGACGGGTTCCCTGAGGTTTATTTCAAGGACTTGACCAGCCGGCCGAAATTGAACCGGCCCTTGAAAGTGGTCGCCGCTTGCGGCAACGGCACGGCCGGGGCCTTCGCGCCGAAGGTGCTGGAAGCGCTTGGCGCCGATGTTGTCCCGCTGGATGCGGAGCTGGACCACACGTTTCCGCGCTACAATCCCAACCCGGAAGACCTGAAAATGCTGCATGCTCTGCGGGACAAGGTTCTGGAAACCGGGGCGGATCTCGGGCTGGGTTTTGACGGGGATGGTGACCGCTGTGGTGTTGTCGACAATGAGGGCGAGGAAATTTTCGCCGACAAGGTCGGTGTCATGCTGGCCAGGGACATTTCAGCGCTTCACCCGGGCTGCCGGTTTGTGGTCGATGTGAAGTCGACCGGCCTGTTCAACACCGATCCCGTGCTGCAGAAAAACGGCGCCCGGACGGACTATTTCAAGACCGGGCATTCCTATATCAAGCGCCGGGTGCGCGATCTGGAGGCGATTGTCGGCTTTGAAAAGTCCGGCCATTATTTCTTCAACGGGCCGATTGGCCGGGGCTATGATGACGGGCTGGTGTCCGCAATTGCCATTCTCGATATGCTCGACCGGGCGCCGGACGAGACCATGGCGGATCTGCGGCGCGCCTTGCCCAGGACCTGGGGCTCGCCGACCATGTCTCCCACATGCGCCGACGAGATCAAATATGACGTTGTGGACCGGGTCGTTTCCCGGTTCGAGGCCATGAAGGCGCAGGGAGACCAGCTTGCCGGACAGGCCATCACGGAGCTGATCACGGTCAACGGGGTTCGTATAGTCAGCGAAGACGGCACCTGGGGCCTTGTACGGGCCTCCTCCAACAAGCCGGAACTGGTGGTCGTGGTGGAAAGCCCGGTTTCTGAAGACCGGCTTCATGCCATGTTCAAGGCTGTCGACGGGATCTTGCGGGAGAACCCGGAAGTCGGCGCGTACAATCAGACGATTTGAGGGAAGGTTTCAGCCAGGCTGGCTGCTCAGAGCTGCTTGGAGGAAGACGAGGCAATGGGAAACGGGATGATCAGAGAGTTCGGCACTCTTGCGGACGGAACCGCTGTTCAGGAAATCACCTTGAAAAAGGGGCCGCTGGAGATGGCGGTTCTGACCTATGGTGCCATTATCCGGGATCTGAAAGTCAACGGCCAAACTGTTGTTCTGGGGTTTGATGATCTTCAGAGTTATCTTGATCAGTCTCCCTATTTCGGCGTGATCGCCGGACGCTGTGCCAACCGCATTGCCGAAGGGCGGTTTGAAGCCGGGGGCACCATCTACCAGCTCGACCGGAACGAAGCCGGGCGGCACCACCTTCACGGGGGCAGCCAGGGATTTTCTGCGCGTGTCTGGAGCCTGGAGCAGAGCGACAAGGCAAGCGTGCTTCTGAAGATGGTCTCTGAGGATGGCGACATGGGGTATCCGGGGCGGGTCGAAGCGCTGGTGCGCTACACCCTGACCGGTGCTGGTGCGCTGCGGATCAAGATCACGGCTGTGACGGACAAGACCACGCCGGTCAATCTGACCCAGCACAGCTATTTCAATCTCGCCGGGGGCGGCACGATCCTGGACCACACTCTGGAAATTGCGGCAGAACACTATCTTCCGGTCGATGAGATGCTGATCCCGACCGGTGAGATCCGGCGGGTGGAATGGACCCCGTTTGACTTTCGCGACGGCCGCAAGCTGCGCCGCAAGCCGGGCGAGGAGGCCATCGAATATGACCACAATTTCTGTTTGGACGATAAGGTGCGGCCAGCGGTTGAATTTGCGGCCGCGCTGGAGGACCCGGACGGGGACCGGCGCATGGAAGTCTGGACCAGCGAACCGGGCCTGCAGCTTTATGATGCCAGCCGGATGACTGTGCCGGTGCCGGGGCTCAATGGACAGCGCTACGGGCCCCATGCCGGACTGTGCCTGGAGGCGCAGCGCTGGCCGGACAGCGTTAATCAGAAAGAATTTACGCCTGTCCTGCTACACCCGTCTGAAACATATACACATGTGACGGAATTCCGTTTTTCCTGATTTAGGTTACAGTAGGGGAGCGGCGTTCGCCGCAGGATCACCAGATGACGGCAGAAAGGGCAGCATTTGAAGACGGTATTTTCTGACCTTCAGTTTGCGCATGCGCCTGCTCAGGAGATTTCCGACGGTGAGCTCAAGCCCGCCGTGGAAATCCCGAGCCGTGCCGAAATCGTTTTGAAAACCGTCCGGGAGCGGGGCGTTGGCGAGATCGTGACGCCGGAAGACTTCCCGATTCGTCCAATCCATCAGGTCCATTCCCCGCACTACGTTTCCTTTCTGGAAAGCTTCTGGGACAGATGGACGGCTGTCGGGCGGACCAAGGAAGCCTTTCCGTTTGTCTGGCCCATCCGCAGCCTGCGCCAGGATGTGGAGCTGAACAATATTGACGGATTGCTCGGCCGCTATTCCATGGATGCGGGCACGCCGCTGGGCGAGCACACCTATCAGGCCGCGCGCGCCTCGGCCGACACGGCACTGACCGGCGCAAAACTGATTCTGGACGGTGAGGCATCGGCCTTCTCGCTGTGCCGTCCCCCCGGACATCATGCGGGTTTTGATTTCTTCGGCGGCTATTGTTTTTTCAACAATGCGGCTGTGGCTGCGCAATATATGCGCGACAATGGCATGAACCGGATCGCGATCCTGGATGTGGACTATCACCACGGCAATGGCACACAGGCGCTGTTCTATGACCGGCCGGACATTCTATTCCTGTCCATTCATGCCGACCCGAAGACCGAATACCCGTATTTCCTTGGCTATTCGGATGAAACCGGCGAACATGCCGGAACAGGCTTTACCCGGAACTGGCCCTTGCCCCTTGGGACCGGCTGGGACGGGTACAAGCCAGCTCTCGACGAGGCGTGCCGTTGGCTTCTGGTCTATAAGCCCGATGCCATGATCGTCTCCCTTGGGCTTGACTGTTTTGAAAGGGACCCGATTTCCGGGTTCAAATTCAAGAGCGAAGACTATCTCCTGCTCGGACAACGCCTTCAAAAGCTGAAGGTGCCGACCCTGTTCGTGATGGAAGGTGGCTATGCGGTGGACGCACTTGGCACAAATTGTGTGAATGTGCTGGAAGGTTTTTCCACCTAGTGCGGTGGAATTGAAAGATGCCTCCATTTGTGCAGCGCGCGGCATGCCGTGTTTCAGTTCCGAAAACCACACTAGAAACATAGGCTGGCTAGTCACTCTCCTGACTCTGAAGTTTTTTCGGAACACACTGGAATATCGGACTTATCGCCCGATGCGCTAGACAGAGCAGCGTTCCCCCGGGTTCAAACCGTTTTTGCTGTTCGTGTTGAACTTTCTGAGGTCAGGCAGCGAGAGGCGCATCTGATGAAACGCGATGTGCACCACGGCACATTCTGCAGATCCCGCCGCGCCTCAACAGCTTCACAGCAGTCCGAGCCGCTGAAGATCCTGCTGGAGGCCCTCAGCTCCCTTGAAGTGATGGGCGGTCATGCCGGTTTTTCTGGCGGCTTCAACATTGGCAAGGGAATCGTCAATGAAGAGGCAACTGGCGGCATCCAGTGTGTTGCGGTTGAAAAGCACCTCATAGATGCGCAGATCCGGTTTGACCAGCTGCTCATGCGCGGAGACAACCGTATCCAGAAAGCTGGTTGCCAGGAACGGAAACCGCTCGATCGCCTCGGCGAATTTTTCAGCCGAAAAATTCGTGATGGCATAAAGGGGAATCCCTTTGTCCTTGAGGGTGTCAAGCAGGCTCCGCGTGCCCGGGACTTCGCCTGGAACCATCTCGTGCCAGCGCTCCGAATAGGCGGCAATCAGGCCGGCCTTGTCCGGATGGGCCGCGCTCAGGGTGTCGACGGCGTCTTTCCAAGTGCGGCCAAGATCCTGTTGCAGGTTCCAGTCATAGGTGCACACGGTCTCAAGAAACGTTTTGCGCTCCACATCGTCGGGAATGAGACGTTCATAGAGAATTTCCGGATTCCATTCGATAAGGACATTGCCTATATCGAAGACAACGGTCGTGATAGGGTTGCTCATGTGGGGAACCTGTTTTGATGAGAAGTGTTTCGTTGGGCAGGCTATAATCTTTTATATTAATCAGAGTGTTATGACGGAACTGTGGCTTTGCTGATCTTTCGTGCGAACCTGTTTGTGCTGCTTCTGGTCTTGATCTTCATACCCGGAGCCGCCTCTGCCGCCAATCTGGAGACAATGCCGGACCGGTTGCGGCTCGGGGTGGTTGTCGCTTCTGATGAAACCGCCCGCGAGCGGGTGGAGCCTTTCCGCCAGGCTCTGGAGGAGATTGCCGATCTTCCCGTGGACCTCTTCCTGATGACGACACTGGGAGACGCGGTGGACGGGCTTGCCAAGGGCAAGATCGATTATGTGCGTCTGTCTCCCTCCGCATATGCGGCTGCCGACCGGCTGTGCCATTGCGTCGAACCCCTGGTGACCGCTGGGCCGGATGATTTCCCGGCCCGCTTCTATGCGGTTCTGATTGCACGCAAGGACGAGGGCAAGGGCGCGCTTGAAGATCTGAAAGGCACCCGGCTCGCCGTTGGCAGTGCCCAGGCGGTTGCCGCCTACCGGGTGCCGCTGGCCAACCTGGCAGCCGATGGGATCGACGTCCGGTCGCATTTTCAGGCTCTTGTGGAGGTGCAGAACCCGCTGGAAGGGGTAAAAGCCCTGATGGACGGGCGTGTTCAAGCAACGCTCGGCTGGTCGAGCCTCGCGGGAGAAGCCAAGAACGGCTTTACAGCGGGTACGCTGAACGATTTTTACATTTCCGGTGGCAAGGGCTTCAAGGATCTGGAGATTGTCTGGCGGTCTGCCCCCATTCCCTATTCGGCCCACAGCATCTCCAAGAATTTGCCAGACGAGCTGAAGCGCAGGCTGAGAGCCGGGTTGATGGATCTGCGGCGCGAGGCCCCGGATGCCTATCTGGCGATCGAGCCGGATCTGCCGGGCGGTTTTGAGCCGGTGGTCCATGCCGATTACCGGCCGGTTCTGAGAACTTTTGAAGATACTTATGCAGGTCTGCTGGAGGCGTCCAGCAAACCCTGATGTGTGGGGCCCAAACGGGCAGGTTTTTGATTGGCCTGCCGCTGTTTGGCGGCGAGCAAGAGAAGCGTCATACCAAGAGCGGCCAAATAGGTCACGATCAATTGCACGTGGTATCAGGCCGCCGCTTGCATCAGGGCCTGCGTATGGCGGCGGATCATTTCTTCCTCATTGGTCGGAATGACCAGCACCTTGATGCGCGAGCCGTCTGCTGAAATGTCCTCGGCCCGTGCCGCGTTTTTCGTCTCATCGATGGCAAGGCCCAGCCAGTCCTGATTGTCACAGACCTTTGAGCGGATCAGTGCGGCGTTCTCACCGATGCCGCCGGTAAAGACAATCGTATCAAGACCGCCAAGCACTGCGGCCATGGCGCCCAGTTCCCTTCGGATCCGGAAAACAAAATAGTCGATGGCCTCTGCTGCCCGGGGATCATCGCTTTCGCTCAAGGCGCGCATGTCCTGACTGATGCCGGACAGGCCCTTCAAACCGGATTGTTTGTAAAGCAGATCCGAAACCTCATCCGCGGACAGGCCCTTTGTGGTCAGCAGGTAAAGCACAACCCCCGGATCCAGCTGACCGCACCGCGTGCCCATGGGCAGGCCGTCGACGGCAGTAAAGCCCATTGTGGAGCCGATGCTCTGACCGTTGCGGATCGCGCACATGGACGCGCCATTGCCCAGATGGGCCACAACCAGCCGGCCGGCAGAAAGGTCCGGCGCCGTCCGGTTCAGATAGCTGCAGATATATTCATAGGACAGGCCATGAAAGCCGTAGCGGCGCACACCTTCCTCATAGAGGGAGCGGGGCAGGGCAAAGGTGTCGTTCACCCAGGGGTGTGAACGGTGAAACGCCGTGTCGAAACAGGCGGTCTGCAAGGCGTCCGGGAAGGCGGCCCGTGCCGCTTCGATCCCGGCCAGATTGTGAGGTTGGTGCAAAGGAGCAAGTGGCTCCAGCGTTTTCAGGTCTTCAAGAAGCGCATCCGTGATCTTTAACGGCGCGGTGTGGGCCGTGCCGCCATGCACCACCCGGTGCCCGACCGCATCGACTGTCTGCCCGGCCAGTTCAGCCTCCAGCACCGGCAGGAGCGCGGCCAGGGCGCTGCTATGGCTTTGACCTTCGCTGCCGGTCAAGGCACGGTCGATCCGGGTTCCCGTCCCCTTTGATGTCAGCGTCATCTGCGGCTTGGTGCCAAGGCCGGAAATCTGCCCGGCCAGCTGCACAGCCGGGCCTGCATAGAGTGTGAACTTGATGGAAGACGACCCGGAATTGAGGACCAGAATAACCTGTGCCATGGTCAGGTCGCCTCCCGGTCCAGTATCCCGGCCGGGGCCCCGGTCGCCTGCCAGTGCATGTAGAGGAGCGCCAGCGCGCAGGAGGCGAGGCGGGCCCTTGCATCATCGGCCCGGCTGGTCAGCATCACCGGCACCTTCGCGCCGAGCACAAGTCCGGCGGCTTCGGCATGGGCAATGAACGTCAGTTCCTTGGCCAGCATGTTGCCGGCTTCCAGATTGGGAACGATCAGAACCTCCGCATGGCCTGCCACAAGAGAGGTGATGCCCTTCGTGCGCGCCGCCTGAACGTCAATGGCGTTGTCCATGGCCAGCGGGCCATCCACAATGGCACCCGTGATCTGGCCGCGTTCGGCCATCTTCGACAGAACCGCCGCATCGAGACTGGAGGGGATCGCCGGATTGACGGTTTCAATGGCGGAGAGGATGCCGACGCGCGGCGTGTCGAGGCCCAGTGAGCAGGCAGCGTCGATCGCGTTCTGGGTGATGTCGACCTTGGTATTGAGGTCGGGTGTGATGTTGATGGCAGCATCGGAAATGAGAACCGGTGTCTTGCGGCCGGGAATGTCCATGACAAATACGTGACTGATCCGCCGTTTTGTCCTGAGGCCACCATCGCGTTTGACCACGTGATGCAGCAGGTGGTCGGTGTGAAGATGCCCCTTCATCACCGCTTTTGCCTTGCCTTCCTGCACCATGGCGACTGCCCGCCCGGCTGCTTCCATCTCGTCTTCGATATCGATCAGTTCATAGGCCCCGATATCCTCGCCGAGGTCTTTCGCGGCCTGTTCGATCCGGTCTTTTGCGCCGATCAGGGTAGGGCGGATCAGGCCTTCACGCGCGGCCATGATCGCCCCCTCCAGGGAATTGGGGTCATCGGGCGCGGCAACGGCGGTGGGCAGGGCCGGCAAGGTCTTGGCCAGCTCGATCATCCGGTTGAAGTGACGGTGCCTTTGCACCAGCAGGGCAGGAATGTTGCTGGAATCAAATTCAATGGTTTCGGTCGGGGCGGCCACTTCCGCTACGCCCTCCACCAGGGGGACGGTGCCGTCACGGGCCACGCTCAGATCCAGGACAACAATATTGTCCCCCCGCTTTTCTGTGACCGTGACCCGCACATGCAGCTTGTCGCCCACAGCAGCGCCGCCGAGAAACCGGAAAGACTGGGACTTGTAGACGGTTCCCGGGCCGGGAAGAATATTGCCAAGGACAGCCGAAGCGAGGCCTCCAACCCACATTGCCGGTGCCACGGGCTTGTCCACATGGCCGTCGCCGGTCCAGTCGGTGTCGGGCAGGTGGATCGGATTGTGATTGCCGGAGGCGTGGGCAAAGACCAGCAGGTCATTGCTGGAACATTCCCGGATGATCTCTGCTGTATCCCCTACGGAAATCTGGTCATATGTCTTGTTTGTCGCCATCGGTCGTGGATCCCAAGCTGAAACGGAATTTTGCAGCGCAACATTCAGCTGGAAGGTATCCGGATTGTACGACGATACAAATACGGGAGAGTTCTTACGGTGCCTTTCTGCCCCCATTCGGGTCAAGGCCAGGAACGTGTCAGCAGGTGCCGCAGGTCACCGTGTCTGTGATGCGCGGAGCAAGATAGTAGGTGTCACTCAGGGTGAGAGCCGACGGGCTCCAGCCGTAGAGGGAGTCCAGAAATCCAACAAAGTTGGGTGTGTATCCAAGGTTGGTCTGGCCAACAACAATGGATGTGTTTGGAGTTGCCACGGTCGCAGGAAGCGTGAAGGGCGGGGCCGTGCCCTCGGCCCAAGGCTCCGAACCATTGGAGTCACGGCTCCAGTCAACTGTTGCATCTCCAGATGCGTCAAAGGAAACGCTTGCCGCAATCACCTGCAAATTGGTCGAAGGGTAAGGGTCCAGAATGTTCTCACCAATGTCCAGAAGGGAATCGAGATCCGACGACGTGAGGGTTTCTTCCTGCGCGATGAGGTCGGCGATGGAGTTGGCAATCCGGCTGACTTTCCGGTCCTGATTCAGCGCATCCGCCAATTGCGTCATGCCGATCAGCAGGAAAAGCATGAACGGCAGAATGATCGCAAACTCGACTGCGGTGACACCGTCTTCGCTGCGGCGCAGTTTCGCAAGGAGCCGGAAAGCGCGGCCGTCCAATCTTGCTGGGCTCAGATTGAGATCATTGCCAGGGTTCATTGCGAAACACCATTGTTGAGGTCAGGAGTTGCTCAGTGCCATGGTCGCCGAGAGCCAAATTCAGTGCCGACGACATCCTCGGCCATCTGTAGATGACCTTGACGACGACAATGCTGCTTGAACCTCCGATGTTGTACGAAAGCTCATCTTCTTCTTTCAGCTCGCCGTCGCTGTCATAGAGGCTGTTTGTCGAACCGGCATCGGAAAAGGCATTCACGTTTTCCACGTCGACAACAATTCTGTCCGTGTCGCACATGAAGGTCGGCATGAAACCGCAAATCTTGTCTTTGAAATCCGAAACGGAAGAAATGTCCGCGTGCTGGCCGGTTCGGATCAGCCTGGAGGCGCTGATCACAGCATTGTCGACCATCCTGTTGACGAAGATCGAAAAGCAGACTTCGATGATGCCAAAGACCAGGATAAAGAAGGGCAAGGCGATGAACGAAAATTCGATTGCTGTTGCCCCTTTCCGGTCCTTGAGAAAGCATCTCATCAACCGGGGAATATATCTGGTTCGCTCTGCCATCTGCCGCTTCATCGTTTGCTCACATTTCAGCAACGTTATTGTGTGCCGCCAGCCGCTGTTGCAGCCATCGCGTTTCTGGATTCAGACTGGGCCGCAATTCCTTCGAAGGTTTTGAGATCATCGCCAAGGCGCATCGTTGGCTCGCAGGTTGGATGGCACGACATGGTCGAGCGCAAGGACTTGCGGTAAATCGCGACCACACCCTCTGCGGACGCCCTGACAGTCAGGGTCTCGTCAACAATCGGCTTGCTGTTGCGATCCAAAATGACGAGATTGGTAGTCCCGTAGCTTTTGCCCGTAATCACAACTGTATTCTCATCGTAAAGGGCAACGTCGGCAATAAACGGATTGCCAACGATCACTGCGGAGGCGCCGTCATCTATGCGGAAGATCTTTGCGCGGTCGACTGTCACCATCACAGGGCCTTCCTCAGCCAGAGCGGCGCTTGCCTGAACAGCAAACACAAGAACGCCGGCCCATTTCGCTAGCTTCATAAACATGCTTATGAATACTCCATCTATGTGATTTCTTTCGAGATAATGCCTCAAACGTGGTGAACGATCTGCTAACGGTGAAGAATTAAGACTAAAGCTGCCTCAACTTGTTTTTGCTGGAGAAGAAATCTCATTGAGCATGTTTAAAAGCCGGAGAGTGAGATCAGGACAATCTTGTATCCAGAATTCCGGTCTTATAAATTTTACTGATAGTGCGTTTTATTAAGATCAAAGCGAATTCATGATGGGGAGTGCGCGGAGAAATCTCAAATATACTGAGGAATATTCCTGCATATAGAAGAGTTTTTACAAATAATATTCTGGATATTAATTGTCGAATACTGAAATTAATATTTTTTTATCTATACAGATTTTTAACTATCTTTTCTTTTCTCAGCATTAACGCGGAATCCTTTGGTTGTTTTAACGGGTTGGAAAGCTCTGATGCCTAGGGTGAAGCCGTGTTCGAACGGACCAAAAAAGATCCGGCGAACTTGAAGCTGTCAACTCAGTGGTACTTGGAGCAAAAACATGAAATCTCTTATCAACCGTTTCGCTAAAGACGAATCCGGCGCAACTGCAATTGAATACGGCCTGATCGCAGGTCTGCTGTCCATCGTGATCATTGCTGGTGTGTCTCTGGCTGGTACGAACATCAGCAGCATCTTCTCCGCGATCGGTTCCGCGCTCGCTGGCACGACCGTCACGACCGGTAGCTAATACGCTGGTCTGCGCCACATCGAACGCGGTGCGGCGTTACCAGATCGTGTGATTGCAAGAAACGGGCAGATCTCTGCCCGTTTTTTGTTTTGCGGTTTGCTGTCTTAGGTCCTTATTTCATTAACTTCCTGCACCTATGCTTGGAACGGGCTGAAAGAATTGTGAGCTTGATATGTTAGAGGCGGCACTATTGGTCTTCTTCCCGATGCTTGTGGCATTCGGCGGGGCCTCCGACCTGTTGACGATGACCATCCGCAACAGGGTGTCGCTGCTGCTTATCGGCGGGTTTTCTGTTCTGGCTCTTTGCACCGGCATGCCGCCGAGTGGTTGGGGCCTTCATGTGGCCGGGCTGCTTGCGGTTTTTTCCGTCTGTTTTGCGTTTTTTGCCGCCGGATGGATGGGGGGCGGGGACGTCAAGTTCATAAGCGCCATCGCCTTGTGGGTCGGTTTTTCTCCAGAACTCGCCGCGTTTGTAGCTCTTGTCGCGATATACGGAATGTTCTTGACGATTGGCCTGCTCTTGATGCGCTCCCATCTTGTGCTCCCGGCTGTGCTGTACCGGCAGGATTGGCTTGCGCGTTTGCACGACAGCAAGAGCGGCATCCCATATGGAATTGCCATCGCAATTGCCGGTCTCCAAATCTACCCGTCGACCGGGTGGTTTCTGATGCTTGGCCAAAGCGCCTGACACGTACGCTTTGGCGCACATCGCGTTGCATCTGATTTGCCTCCCGCTGCCTGTCTTTCTGAGCGTTCTCCGGTCTTGGCTGTCCCGCGTCCCGCTCTTTTTTGCCAGTCTTGGCGTTTGTGTGGCCGCAAAATCTGGCTGGCTCTCCTGGCAAAAAATTAAATTCGGCATATGAGACATGGGTAAAAGCACGGAAGGCGGTTCTTTCCCCGAGCCAGGCGCCCCGGACCAGTTCGAAATCATTGCTTCGCTCAACTGGGAACAGTGAAAAGTGTCCTGTTTCCTTGATGTTCAAATGTGAAGTCAGCAACGGCACAGAAAATCGGCGTTGTCCGGTCGCGCTTTGTCAATTGGTACGAATTTTCGCAAATTGAATGAGATTTAAGGACGTGTTTGGTAAAGTTAATGGAAATTAACCAAAAACTTCTACTGACGATTAACCATGTTTTGACCAATTTCCCGTCATCCTAAGAACACAAGGCGCAGAAGCGCGCAGGATCATTGGGTTTTTGTCATGAAATTCGCTCGAATCTTCGTACTGGCGATCGCATTGGTGGCAGGTCTGCTGGCTTTCCGGATGGTTATGATGTCCGGCGGAGAGCCGGCACCACAGGCTGTCGAGGTCCCGGTTGAAACGAAAAAGGCAAAGGTTCTCATTGCCGAAGTCGACATTCCTCTCGGTGGCAAGCTGACCAAGGACAACTTCGCCTGGTCAGATTGGCCCGAGGATGCACTGCCGCGTGGGGTCGTGACCAAAAAGAGCGATCCGACGGCCGAAAAGGAATTCATCGGCCGAATCGCAAAGGCACCGATTTTCGCAGGCGAGCCCATCCGGCCGGAACGCCTGATCAACACGGACAAAGGTTTCATGGCGGCGATTTTGCCGAAGGGGAAACGGGCAATTGCCGTGAGCGTCGAAGCGGAGACCACCGCGGGCGGCTTTATTCTTCCCGGCGACAAGGTCGATCTCATTCTTACCAGTGACGAGCGTGAATCCGTCGTCTCAAAGACGATCTTGGAAAACATACGCGTTCTGGCGATTGACTCCACGACTGCGGGAGAACAGGACCAGAAAAATCTGTCACCCAAGAAGACGGCAACTCTGGAACTCACACTGCCGGAGTCTGAGGTCGTGGCGCAGGCGCAACAGCTTGGCACCATCTCGCTCGCCCTTCGCAGTGCTCAGGATTCAGCCGATGATGCGGTCGACGATCAAGGCCGGCGCAATGATGTGAGCTACGTGAAATACGGCATCACCAGCAAGGCAGTTTCGCCATGAGACCGGATATGAGAAAAAAGTTCAGAATGAGGGGCGCAATGAGACACCATCTGGTTAAACTGACGGCGTGTGTCGCTCTGTTCGCCGCTAGCCTTGGAACACCGGTCACCGGAGCTTCAGCTCAGTCCAATTTTCCAAGCCAGGTTCATATCGCAGCCGGAGAGCGGGCCAGCGGACGCATTTTGAATGTCGGGATCGGCCGGTCGGTTGTGATCAATCTGGCCGAAGATGCAGCCGACGTCCTGGTCTCGAATCCGGAAATCGCTGATGCGGTCCTCAGAACGCCGCGCCGGATCTTTGTTCTCGGAAACACCGCAGGTCAGGCCCGTCTGGTCTTGTTCAGCCGCAGTGGCCGCGAACTGGCGAGCTTTGATCTGCGGGTGGAAAATGACACATCCGATCTGGCAAGGATCATTCGCAAACTCATTCCCGGGGCAAATATTTCTGCTGAGTCTGTCAATGGCAACGTGATTTTGAGCGGCACTGCCAAAAGCACCCTTGAGGCGCAACAGGCAGCAGACATTGCCTCGAAGTTCCAAGGCGCTGACAGTGCGACCAAAGTGGTCAATTTGATCACAGTGGAAGGCAAGGATCAGGTTCACCTCAAGGTGACGGTGGCCGAAGTCGAGCGCTCGATTGTCAAGCAGCTTGGGGTTCAATTCAGTGGATCGGTGGGAACCGGCAATTTCACACCGAATTTTTCTTCGGCTCCCGGGTTCAACGTGAACCCCTCCATCGTCAACCAGGCGGTTGCCGGCGTGTCGTTTGCCTCTGGTTCGGCCTCGATTAGCGCAGAGATCCAGGCGCTTCAGCGCGATGGGGTTATCCGCACGCTCGCCGAACCGACCTTGACAGCGATATCTGGTGAAAATGCCAGCTTCTTGGCGGGGGGGGAGTTTCCAATCCCGGTTGCTCAGGACAATGACTCTGTCAGTGTCGAGTTCAAGAAATTCGGTGTCGGCCTGGATTTCACGCCGGTGGTGCTCTCCGGGGGACGCATCAGTCTCCGGGTGCTGACCGAGGTGAGTGAATTGACCAACGAAGGCGCGGTGACCACGGGCGGTATCACGATTTCGGCCCTGAAAGTCCGCAGGGCAGAATCCACTGTGGAACTCCCCTCTGGCGGTACGCTGGTCATGGCAGGCCTGCTGAAAGAATCCTACAGCCAGTCTATCGAGGGCATTCCCGGTTTGATGCAGATCCCGGTTTTGGGTGCCTTGTTCAAAAGCCGCGACTTTCTGAGGGATCAAACTGAACTGGCAGTGTTCGTCACGCCTTATGTCGTCCGGCCGGTCGCCATGCAGAAAATGGTGCGGCCAGACAAGAACCTGATACCGCCATCGGACGCAGAAACCGTTTTTCTGAACCGGTTGAACAAGATTTTTAACCCTTCTGGTGGTGTCATCGAGGATGAATACCATGGCGAAGTCGGATTTATCTACAAGTGAGGATGGACGGATGAAGACGAAGCATGCAGTCCTGATGTCTGCCCTTTCCAGATCCGCGCTTGTGCTTGCCGGGTGCTTGACTGCTGCGGGCTGCAATACGACGGGTCAGACGAATTCCGAGTTGCTGGCAGCTCATGACTACCGCTACCGGCACCCGATTGTCATTACGGAAGAGCCGGCGACGCTCGACCTACCAATCGGCCGGAACACGCGGAACCTATATGGTCCGATCGAAGGCACGATTTCCGCATTTGCAGCTGAGTCCCGTCAAAAGGGCAATGGCGCGGTCGAAATTCTGATCCCTTCAGGGGGAGCGAATGAAGCCGCCGTTCATGCGGTGACAGGCGATATCAAGACGGCGTTGCAGCGTGGCGGTGTCAGCCGGTCCCGAATTTCGACCCGCACCTACGCTGTTCAAGATTCCTCTGCCGAGGCACCAATTCGTCTGTCTTATGCTGCCATGCAGGCAACGGCAGGGCCCTGCGGGGCCTGGCCGAAAAACCTCGGCGGCGGCATTGGAGAAAACACGGAATATGAGAATTTCGGCTGCGCTACCCAGTCCAACCTTGCCGCGATGGTCGACAATCCGTCTGACCTGATTACGCCAAGGGCGTCCACACCGGCCGATCAGGCCCGCCGCGCAGTTGTGATCGAGAATTACAGAGAAGGGTCAGAGACCACCAGTTCCTATACCGAAGGTGTGGGCGCTCAGGTCTCAGAATAGGTGAAGCATGAGCACAAACGCAGAATTGAAGGATATGCCGGGCTATCTGGAGTCCATGTCCGAGCCTGCTGATCACCAGCCTGCAGGGATCGATGCTGCAGGAAACATCGGATCGGTTCCGCGCATCACGGTGCACGGCTTCTGTCTGACCGATGCGACCATGCAGGTTGCCGAAACGGCGATGGAAGACCGCCGCATGGCCAAAGCGCATCTCAAACTCGATATGGGTGGCATTCCGGCAGCCATTGATGTCTTTGCCCAGGCACCGACACCGAATCTGATCATCGTGGAGACCAATGGCCAGCGGGAAGAGCTGCTTGGCAACCTGGATCAGCTCGCTGAATATTGCGATGCCGGAACCAAGGTGATCGTGATTGGCAACGTCAATGACGTGTCTCTTTACCGGGATCTGATCGCGCGTGGTGTCAGTGAATACCTCATTGCACCTGTCAATGTGTATCAGCTGATCGGCTCCATTGCCGAGCTCTACAGTGACCCTGAAGCCGAACCACTCGGCCGGACGACTGCTTTTTTCGGCATCAAGGGGGGCTGTGGCGCTTCAACTGTTGCCCACAATTGTGCCTGGGCCCTTGGCCGGAATTTCCAGAGCGAAGTGGTTATCACCGATCTGGATCTCCCCTTTGGGACAGCTGGACTGGATTTCAACCAGGACCCGTTGCAAGGGGTGTTTGAAGCGATTTCCTCGCCGGACCGGCTGGACGAAACCTATCTTGACCGGATCCTGTCCAAATGCAGCGAGCATTTGAGCATTCTGGCCGCTCCCGCGACCCTTGAGCGGACCTATGATCACGGCGAGAAATCTTTCGAGCTTCTGTTTGAGACCATGCGCTCGTCCGTTCCCAATGTGGTGCTTGATGTGCCCCACAGCTGGAATGCCTGGGTGAAAAACACACTGTTGAACGTGGATGAGATTGTTCTGGTTGCCGAGCCCGATCTTGCCAATCTCCGCAACGCCAAGAATGCCGTTGATATCTTGAAGCAGCTGCGGCCAAACGACCGGGCGCCGCACCTGGTCATGAACAAGGTCAACGTGCCCAAGCGCCCCGAGATCAAACCCGATGAATTTGCCGGAGCGCTTGGGCTTCAGGTGAAGGCAGTCATCCCATTCGAACCCCAGCTTTTCGGCACGGCGGCGAACAATGGACAGATGATCGGTGAGATGGACGGAAAACACGCCGTGACCGGCATGTTCGACAATCTGGCCAACGCAATTTCCGGAAAGGTGCAGCCTGCACCGACGTCACGGTCATCTCTCGGCGGACTTTTCTCGAAACTGAGACGGAAGTCCGGCTGACGGGCCCTTAGACGGAGCTGATAGATCGTTATGTTTGGAAGACGCGGTAATTCATCGTCCGGATCTCAGACCCTCCGCCCGGGAGGGGTTCCGGGAGGCCTTCAGAGCCTGCCAGAAGACCCTGAAAAGCCCGATGATGCGAAAAAAGCACAACCGGCTCCTGCGTCTGCGGAGCCTGAAAAGCCGGCTGAGGCAGCCGCTCCCGCGCCTGCGGCAAAAGCTGCTCCGGCTCCTGAACCCGAAGCCAGCCAGTCCGCGTCTTCACCGCGCAAGAAGAACAACGAGTATTACGAGACAAAGGCCCAGATCTTCAACGCGCTGGTTGAGGCCATTGACCTGTCGCAGCTGGCCCGCCTTGATGCCGAAGATGCCCGCGACGAGATCCGGGATGTCGTGAATGACATCATCGCGCTGAAAAATGTCATCATGTCGATTGCCGAGCAGGAAGACCTGCTTGAAGACATCTGCAATGACGTGCTCGGCTACGGCCCTCTGGAACCTCTCCTGGCCCGGGATGATATTGCCGATATCATGGTCAACGGCGCGCATACGGTCTATATCGAAACGTCCGGTAAAGTTGAGCAGACCGGCGTGAATTTCCGCGACAATGCACAGCTGATGAACATCTGTCAGCGCATCGTGAGCCAGGTCGGCCGCCGGGTGGATGATGCCAGCCCGATCTGTGACGCCCGTCTCCCGGATGGATCCCGTGTTAACGTCATTGCGCCGCCGCTTGCCATTGACGGTCCCGCACTCACCATTCGTAAGTTCAAGAAAGACAAGCTCACGCTCGATCAGCTTGTCAATTTCGGCTCGATCACGCCAGAAGGGGCCACCATCCTCCAGGTGATTGGACGCTCCCGTTGTAATGTTTTGATCTCCGGCGGTACGGGCTCGGGCAAGACGACATTGCTCAACTGTCTGACGGCCTATATCGAGAGCACCGAACGCATCATCACCTGCGAAGACTCCGCCGAGCTTCAGTTGCAGCAGCCCCATGTGGTGCGTCTTGAAACCCGCCCCCCGAACCTGGAAGGGGAAGGCGAGATCACCATGCGCGATCTTGTGAAAAACTGTCTGCGTATGCGTCCTGAGCGGATTATCGTGGGTGAGGTGCGTGGCCCGGAAGCCTTCGACCTTCTGCAGGCCATGAACACCGGTCACGATGGCTCGATGGGCACCTTGCACGCCAACTCTCCGCGCGAGGCCCTGTCGAGACTTGAATCCATGATCACCATGGGTGGCTTCTCGCTGCCGTCGCGGACCCTGCGCGAGATGATTGTTTCGTCCATCGACGTTGTGGTGCAGGCCGCCCGTTTGCGCGATGGCTCCCGCCGCATCACCCACGTGACCGAAGTGGTTGGCATGGAAGGCGACATCATCACCACGCAGGATGTCTTCCTCTATGACATTGTCGGGGAAGATCCGAACGGCCGCATTATCGGCCGTCACCGGTCCACCGGAATTGGCCGGCCGAAATTCTGGGAGCGCGCCCGCTACTTCGGTGATGAAGCGCGCCTGGCACAGGCCCTGGATGCGGCCGAAATGCCTGAATATGGAGCTGAATGAGCGATCAATGTCCGGACTTGAAGACTTTCTAACTCCACAGATTACCGGCATCGCAGTTGCGGTGCTGGTCATGCTTGCGGTTGGCGGGATCATTTTCAGCCTGTTCCAACCGGCCCTTTCCGGCACCAAGCGCAGTGACAAACGCATCCAGTCCGTTGCCGCGCGGCCTCAGAACGAGAAACAACGTAAAGCCATTCGGGACAATGACAGGCGCAAGAAATCGATTCAGGATCAGCTGCAAGATTTTGAGCAGCGTCAAAGGGCCAAGCACGACAAGCAGCATAAGGTCTCGCTGAAGGTCAAAATGGAACAGGCCGGGCTGACCTGGGAGATGAAGCACTTTGTGATTTTCAGCGCCGTTTGCTGTTTGGTCTTTCTTCTGATCGGCTTGATCGCAGTTGGAAACCTCTGGATCACGCTGGCCGCAGGCTTTGTCGGTGCGTTCGGGTTCCCGCGCTGGTATGTGGGGCACAAGCGCAAACGCCGCTTCAACCAGTTTCTGGATGAGTTGCCCAATGGCGTCGACATCATTGTGCGTGGCGTTAAGGCGGGTCTTCCGCTGGCGGACTGCATCAAAGTGGTGGCCCGGGAGTCCCGTGAGCCTGTTGCAACAGAGTTCCGCAAGATCACAGAAACCCAGGTGATGGGGGTTTCGCTGGCTGAAGCGGTTGCCCGGTTGCCGGACCGTGTGCCTCTCGCGGAGGCGAATTTCTTTGCAATCGTGGTCGCCATTCAGCAAAAGGCCGGTGGTGGTCTTGCTGAAGCGCTCGGAAACCTTTCCCGGGTTTTGCGCGGCCGGAAATCGCTCAAGGGGAAGATCAAGGCTCTGAGTTCAGAAGCCAAATCATCGGCGGCGATTATTGGTGCCATGCCCTTTGGTGTGGGCAGCATTATTTACCTGATTAACCCCGACTATATGATGATGCTGTTCAATACCACGTCTGGAAACATCATTATTGGCGGCTGCCTGTTCTGGATGTTTATCGGCATCATGGTCATGCGCCACATGATCAATTTTGATTTTTAGGAGCCCGCATGGATCTCGAGACTCTCGCCTCCAGCCAAACTCTGGCAGCGGTTCTGGCCATGGTTGCGGTGACCGGCACAATCTTCACGCTGGTGACGCCCCTTCTGTCCCGTGACACCTTGAAATCGCGCATGAAAAGCGTAGCCCTGGAACGCGACAAGCTCCGGGCCAAGGAACGGGCGCGGCTGCAGGAAGGCCAGCAAGATGCAAGGATGGCGCTTCGGAACCAGCCCAAGGCCCAGATGAAGAGCCTTGTCGACCGGCTTAATTTGAGGGAAATGCTGTCGGATGAAAGCACGATTGAGAAGCTCAAAATGGCTGGATATCGTGGTTCGGCACCTCTCTACTACTACCTGACAGCCCGGATTGCCTTGCCGCTTGTGCTGTTTTTGATCTCCTTGTTCTATGCCTTTGTCATTCTGCCGGCCGACACCCTGCCGGTCGTCACCCGGATCTGTATCTGTCTGCTGATTTCCGGCGTGGGTGTCTTTGCCCCGAACCTGGTCCTGAAAAACAAGATCGACAAACGGAAGCTCAAGATTCAAAGGGCTTGGCCGGATGCACTCGATCTGATGCTGATCTGTGTGGAATCGGGCATGTCGATCGAGGGCGCGTTTCAGAAGGTTGCCGAAGAGGTCGGGGTACAGTCCGTTGAATTGGCGGAAGAACTGTCCTTGACCACAGCAGAACTATCCTATCTCAGCGAACGCCGGACGGCTTTTGAAAACCTTGCCAAACGCACCGGTGTGGACGGCGTGAAAAACGTCATGATGGCTCTTGTACAGGCAGAGCGTTACGGGACACCGGTTGGGACCGCAATCCGGACCATGGCCGATGACACCCGCGAACAGCGCATGCTGTTTGCCGAGCAGAAAGCGGCCTCCCTGCCGCCGAAACTGACCGTTCCGATGATCATATTCTTTCTGCCGGTGCTGTTCTTCATTATCATGAGCCCGGCGGTCATGCAGGTCATGGATATTGCCGGGGGCTGAGCGGCGCTCCAGACCGCTTTGCTGAAAACGCCAGCCGGTCTTTTAGAGCAACTCGCGTTGAAACGGCTTCAGACTTTACTGACTCTCGGCTGCGCCTCGCACGCGAAAAGAGAGAACATACCAAACCGGGCCCCCGCCAATGCGGGCCCGGTTTTTTGATCGGCGGCGGCCGGCGGCATGCCTCTTTTGCAAGGGGCGGCGCCAAAAGAGCCTGCGGGTCTCTTTGAGTGTTACAAATCGCGACGCAGTTCACTTCCGTCTTTGCAAAGCAACGCCAGGATCAGCATGGATGGAAAAGCCCCTTGGCTTTCGAAGCAAGGGCTGCGAAGAAGAGAACGAGGAGTGAGATCAAAACGTGACAGGTCCAAACCGGCTTGGTCATGAATTCTTAAGCGGGTGGAAAGCTTACGGAAGAAGAGCTCGGCGAATGAATCAAGCGGCTTGATGCGCTGCTGGATCAGACGTCCCGAACGCTGGTGAACCTGCACGGAGAGGCGGTGGAGGGATGAAACAGACTGGGGCCGTAGTTTTTAAAGCCGCTAGTTGTCTTCATATTGGCAGATACGTTGGTTGATATTATGTAACTCAATTTTTATGCCGGAGATTTCTGCGTGGAGCGAACGAGCATGCTGCGTAAGGATATCCCTGAGAGTTTTTAAACCAATACATTCAGTTCTAAACTCTTTGCTTTTCATCTGCCCTGCGGATGCAAAGAGGCTTTCTGCGGTTCTAAGCGCGAGCTTTACGGTGGCAGAGTGTTCATTGCGGACCAGCGAAACGCTCTCCTTAAGCCGAGCGATTACTGCTTCAGAAGTGATATCTCTACAGAAGTCTCTAAGGCTGTTTTGCGAGTTGCTGTTGTTTGCCAGTTCAGCGCGCGCTGCAAGATAATCAAAAGACTTGATTGCTTTGGAAGTGCCTTGACATTGCTGAGTTGCATGGAGCAATTTTTTTTCCAGCACATCAGCTCGATGCTGCAGTGCTTGCAGTGTCATTTGATTTCTCAAGCCGTTATAGGCCCATACTGCAGCAGTCAAAGCGCCAATCGCAGCAGCCCATCCACTAAGCGCCCCAACCCAGCCATAGCGACACGCATTGAGCAGAGCAATGTCACTGATCTGCCCACACGCGCTGTCCAGCATCATCCAGGCAACAATCACAAATATTGGTATGGCGGCCCCTAGAGAGAGCCAAATCGCGCTTTTCTTCATGGTCTTGCTGATACCACTCTCTGGTTGAGTCGTGGAGTCGCTGTGTGAACCGGTTACCCTATTGCAAAGCCTGTCCGCGTCGCTTCACCGAAGGCACCATCGGTATGGAGTTCAAGGTCAAGTGCATCTACCGGGTGTTATTGGACTTGATCTACATGCAGGGCGGCAACCTGTCGGATGATGCGAGATACATTTCCGGATTTCTCGGCTGCTCAATTCGCAAGTGGAAGAGCATTTGTGAGAAGCAGATTGCGGCAGAAAAAACGTCGTTTCAGGTGACTGTCTGACGAATTATCGTGCGCTGAAACAGCCCGAAACCCTGTCGATACTTCAAGATAAACACCGCGAAAATGGGTCTCGATCAGAGAAAAACGATAGTGTCAATGAAAGTGGTGTCACTTTGCCCTCCGACTGTGGCCGGCCTTCCGGTTGCAGGGCGGCATTCAACACTGGATCCATTTTGGCCTCTTCGCAGACAGCGGCGACGGTTTCCGGTGCGTGTCGCGCCCAAATGGTTGCAAACCGTTTGTCTTTTGCATTGCAATCTTTGATTTCAGGCAGCGAAAGGCAAATCCGGTCAATCGCGACAGGCTGATCAATTCGCGATAGGCTATAGTGTCATTGTAGCGGCCTGTGACAGCCCGGGCGTCGGTCTGCTCTAGCTCCGGGCGCGTTTTTGCATCATGTGGCGCAGGTAAGCGATGTTGGCTTCGGCCTGGCGCGGGTCCAGCTCAGCCTGGGCCACCTGAATGGCTTCGTCAAATTTACCCTGCACCCCAAGAACCAGGGCGAGGTTCTGACGTACGCGGCTGTCCGCTCCGGGCAGGCTGGCGGCACGGCGCAGCGTGTATTCGGCATCCGGCAGTTCGTTGGACAGCAGATAGGAAAGGCCCAGATTGTTGAGCAGGCTCGGATCGTCCGGAGCGATCTTGAGAGCCTGCTTGTAGAGGCTGCGGGCCTTCTGTTGATTGCCCGTCTGGTCATAGATGGCCGCTTCGGCCGACATCAGTTTCCAGTCCGGCATATCCGGGCGCTGGGCGCCCTGAATAACATTGAGTGCTTCTTCAAAGCGTCCATTCATGGCCAGGATCTTGCCATAGGCCGAGGCGATTTCGCGGTCGTTTTGATGGGCAATTACACCGGCGCGCAGCACCGCCATGGCCTGCTGGATCTGGCCATTCTGGCTGAGCGCATTGGCATAGCCAAGAAGGGAGGTGCGGTTCTGGCGGTCCTTTTCATAGCGCTTGGCCCACTTGGCCACTTCGGCGCGGGCCTGGCTGGAGCCGGGCGCTACGGAGTGGACACCGGAAGTGGGGGAATGCGTTCCCGTATTGGCCTTGTTCGACGCACAGCCAGCGGTCATCAGCGCGAGCACACTCACGGCTATTAGAACGGAGACACGTGTCTTGGTTTGGCGTGGCGCGGAGCCGGTCCTGGGCGCTTGCATTGTCAACTTCCTTGTTGCCCGCACTTTTCGGGTTCCCTTAGAGAAATAGATAATTAACCCTAATGCTTGGTTAAGTTCCGTCGCGATTTGCAAGATTGATCAGAGCATTGGCTGGAATATTGCGTCTTCGGGCTAGGGGGCTTACCTGTTGATCTGACCGAACCAGATCAGCCCAGCCAACGGAGCCTCAACAGTGCGCAACATCCTTCTCCGCAACACCGGCCTGCCGGATGCCACCTCCATCATCGCGGTGCGCGAGGCCACCCTTGAAACGGTTCTTGCCGGTTTGGGCACGGCAGCGCGCAGCTGGTGTGAGGCCTACGGGTATTCGGCAAAACCCTCGTCCCATCTTCTGGTGCCAAACGGAAAAGACAATGGGGCCGTAGTCCTTTTCGGTGTAGAAGAGACCGGCCTCGCGCATCCGTTTGCGCTTGGCGCCTGCGTCAGCAGCCTTCCGGAAGGCGACTATGTGCTGGCAGATGGCTTTCCCGATCCCGAACAGGCCGCGCTCGGGTTTGCTCTTTCATCCTACCGGTTCGAGCGCTATCTGGCGCAATCCGGCAAGGCCAGGCGGCTCGGAGTGGGCGAAGAGGTGGACCTTGAACGGATCGGCACGATCCTGGATGGGGTAAAACTGGCTCGCGACCTGATCAACACACCGGCAAATGATCTTGGGCCGGAAGAGCTTGCCGCCGCCGTTGAGGCGCTGTTCCAGGCACACGGCGGCACCGGGCGCATTGTTGTGGGGGAGGATCTCCTCACGGAGAATTTCCCCATGGTGCATGCGGTTGGCCGGGCCAGCTCCCGGGCCCCGCGTCTGGCCGATTTCTGCTGGGGGGATGCGGGGCATCCCAAAGTCACACTGGTGGGCAAAGGCGTCATTTTCGATACGGGCGGCCTCAACCTGAAGCCGGGCGGCTCCATGTCCCTCATGAAGAAGGACATGGGTGGGGCGGCAAATGTGCTTGGCCTTGCCAGCATGATCATGGCGGCAAACCTTCCTGTCCGGTTGCGGGTGATCATTCCCTGCGTTGAAAATTCGGTGGCCGGCAGTGCCTTCCGTCCCGGTGACATTCTGCCAAGCCGCAAGGGATTGACTGTTGAAATCGGCAATACGGATGCGGAAGGCCGCCTGATCCTGGGAGATGCCCTGGCGCTGGCGGATGAAGAGGCACCGGACCTTCTGGTGGATATGGCCACCCTGACCGGTGCCGCCCGGGTCGCGCTCGGGCCGGATCTTCCGCCCTTCTACACCGATGACGAGGTCCTCGCCGAAGACATTGCCGTCATGGCGGAAGCGTCCGCCGATCCGCTGTGGCGGATGCCGCTCTGGCAACCTTACATGAAGTATCTCGACAGCAAGGTGGCAGACATCAACCACATCAACACGTCCGGCACCGGCTTTGCCGGCTCCATCACGGCGGCGCTGTTCCTGTCCCGTTTTGTCGAAAAGACAGACAGCTGGGTGCATTTCGATATTTACGGCTGGACGCCGTCTGACCGGCCCGGAAAACCGGCGGGCGGAGAGGCTCAGGGCATCCGCTGCCTGTTCGATATGATCTCGGAACGCTATTTGAACGTAAGATAACGGGTCCGAAACGTTTTTGTGTTTCGATGGCCGGGAATGAAACCGAGAAACCGGCAACACCATGGCTGTCGACATACGCGCCTCTCAGGCGCTGAAATTGCTGCATGAAGTTAATCTGGCGCTGGTTCGCGACAGCGAACAGGATTTGTCCGCGCGCCAGATAACGATCCTGCTGACTGTCTATCTGGAGCCACCGCCTCATACTGTGCGCGGGCTTGCGGCCAAGCTCAATGTGACCAAACCGGCCATCACCCGGGCGCTGGACACGCTGGGCGGCATGCGGCTGTTATCACGCAAGCGGGATGAGGCCGACAAACGCAACGTGATTATTACCCGAACCGTCGCCGGCGCACTTTATCTGGAGCAATTGGGCGACCTCGTGGTAGACAAGGCCAAAGATCTGCCGCGCTAAGGAATAACCTTTTGAACGCAGGGCCTCATGCCACCCTCATCAGATAGATTGCTATCGGGTAAGAGTGGTCTCAGCCTTTCACCCCGTGACCCGGTGCCCTCCCATGAGCCAGCCTTTTGACCGACGTTTGCATCCGGTCCGTCCGGACCTTGCCGCCCGTGACTATGAGGGCAGGGTGGAGGCGTCCCGCTTTGCCGATGGTGAAGTGTTTCAGGTCACTGCCGATCATCTGGACATCCGGCCGGAGCCCCGGCCGGACCGGTCCATCGACAGCCAGGCTTTGCGCGGGGAATGGGTCACGGTCTATGAACAGACTGCGGAAGGCTGGGCCTGGGGGCAACTCGACACCGATGGCTATGTCGGCTGGTTTTCGTCCGACGGGCTCGGCCCGGTCAACCCGGCCTCCCACCGGGTCCGGGCGCTGCGGACCTTTTGTTATCCTGGGCCGGACCTGAAATTTCCGCCACTTGGCTGCCTGTCCATCGGCGCGCAGGTGCACGTTACCGGCACGACTGAAACCCGCGGCCTGACCTATGCCCTGCTGAGCGACGGCACGGCCGTTGCCGCCAAACATCTGGTGCCGCTGGAGACATATGCAGGCGACTGGGTGGCGGTGGCGGAGGAATTTACCGGCACCCCCTATCTGTGGGGCGGGCGCACCAGCACGGGGCTTGATTGCTCTGCGCTTGTCCAGCTGGCTGCCCAAGCGGGAGGGTATGACATCCCCCGCGACAGCGATATGCAGGAAGCGGCTGCAGGCGCGGAAATTCCGCATGAGGATCCGAGCACTTTCCTGCGCGGGGATCTGGTGTTCTGGAAAGGGCATGTGGGCATTGTCACCGGTCCGAACCGGCTGCTTCATGCCAATGGTTTCACCATGACCGTCGCTTCCGAGCCCCTCGACCGGGCGATTGAGCGTATTGCGGCCAGGGAATGGGGCCAGATCACCAGCGCCCGCCATCTGCCGACACAGGACCATTCGGCACGCCGTTAGTGCGTGTCGCGTTCAAATGCGGTCAAACCGTTTGTCTTTTGCGTTGAAATCTCTGATGTCAGGCCGCGAAATGCAGATCCGGCGGAGCGCGGCACTCTATTGGGCCAGCCGGCAGCTGCCCGGCGGCGTGGTGGATCTGTTCAGGCTTTTTGCGACAATGACAGCTCAGGCTCCGGATCGGACACCTCCTGCCGGGCTGGCTCTGCCTCTCCCAGTTCAAGGTCTTCGATCTTGCGGCTGCGCTTGGTGATCTTGTCCGTTGAAATAAGGATCTGGTCGATATCCTTGTTCGCCTGGGCAAAATGGGATTGCAACTTGCCGACCCGTTCATTCAGCCGTCCGACATCGGTGATCAGATGGCCGACCTCCGCCTGGATCAGGTGTGCCTGTTCCCGCATCTTGGCATCGCGCAGAACCGACTGAATCACCTGGATAGACAGCATCAACAGGGACGGGGAGACGATCACGACCCGGGCCCGGTGCGCGCGTTGCACCAGATCCTCGAACCGCTCATTCACCTCGGCAAAAATGCTTTCTGACGGCACAAACAGGAATGCCGTGTCCTGGGTTTCTCCGGGCAGCAGATACTTTTCGCTGATATCCTGTATGTGTTTGGTGAAATCCTTACGGAACTGGGCCTGCGCCACCCTCAGCTGATCGTCGGTCTCCGCCTCGCGCAGCAGGTTGAACGCTTCCAGCGGAAATTTCGCGTCAACGGCAAGCGGGGGCGCACCGTTCGGCATATGGATCAGACAGTCCGGACGGCTATTGTTAGACAGAAGGCTCTGGAAGGAATAGGTGCTCGGTGCCATCTGGTCCTGAATGATCGCTTCCATCCGCCCCTGGCCAAAAGCGCCGCGCGTCTGTTTGTTGGCGAGAATGGCCTGAAGCTGGCCCACCTGACCGGAAAGGTCCGTGATGGTACGCTGCGCCCGGTCGATCACTGCAAGGCGTTCATGCAGGTGGCGGAGCCCGTCCTGGGTTTTCTTGGTGGTGTCGGCCATGGACAGGCCCAGCTTGTGGCCCATGCCGTCCAGGCGCTCATTGACCGCGCGCATCATGTCCGACTGGCGGGTGCCGAACACCTCCGCCATGGTCTGCATGCGGCCGGTCATTTCCCCTTGCGATTTCAGCAATTGGGACAGGTGGCTTTCCAGCTCGTGGATGCGCTCTGCCGCCGCGCTGTCGTCTTCCGCGCGCAGGCGGATCTGGCGCATGGTGCGCAAGACAAGCCAGACAATCAGCACCAGCAGACAGAAACCACCGGCAAGGGCTGCTTCCAGCCCTGTCACCGGACGGCCATTCAACTCAAACAGGATCTCGTTCATGAAACAAACATAGAACGATTCGGCTGATGCTCCTATCCGCCCTACCGGTCAGAACCGTTGAAAACGCTTGGGCCAGGCCTTTGGAGAGGCGTGAATTGCGCGTTGACCGGCGCGGCGCGATTGCCTATGTCAGGCGCATGACAAAACGCCCCATTATCACCATTCCCGACCCGGTGCTGCGCGAGGTCTGCGCGCCGGTGGAAACCGTCACTGACGACGTCCGCACTCTGGCCGACGACATGCTGGAAACCATGTATGCGGCGCCGGGCATCGGTCTGGCTGCAAGCCAGATCGGCATTTTGCAGCGTCTGTTCGTGCTGGATGTGGCCAAGGAAGATGCGCCCAAGGAGCCCATGGTCTTCATCAATCCGGAAATCGTCTGGTCAAGTGAAGATCTGTCCGTGTATCAGGAAGGCTGCCTGTCCATTCCAGATTACTATGAGGATGTGGAACGGCCTGCGGAAGTGACGGTGCAGTTTCTTGACCGGGAGGGCGCCGAACGGGAAATCAAGGCGGACGGCTTGCTGGCCACCTGTATCCAGCACGAGCTTGACCACCTGAACGGGAAATTGTTCATTGACTATCTGTCGAAGCTGAAACGCGACAGGGTGGTCAAGAAATTCAGCAAACAGGCCAGACTGGCCGGCAAGGTCTGACCACCGCCGACTGGGTGCAGCTGGCTGAAGGCGGCCAAAAGGCGGCCAAAAGGCGGCCAAAAGGGGAAGGGCGGCAGTCATGGATCAGGCCTTGTTCCTGAAAACCTTCGCGGCGCTGTTCGCGATCATGAGCCCTATTGCCAATTTGCCTGTATTCCTGGCCCTGACCTCTGACCGGGGCCCGGCTTTTGAGCGCAAGGTTGCCTTCACGCTCCTGATCAGCCTCACCATCGGCTCAGTGGTGATCGGCCTGACCGGTGATATTATCCTGAAGATCTTCGGCATCAGCCTGGATGCCTTCCGCCTCGCGGGCGGATTTCTGATCCTTCTGATTGCCCTGGATCTCATCCGGGGGCAGAAGACGGAAACCCATCATGGCTCGGAAACCGAAAAGGAGCATATGCAGGCGCAGGACAATCCGGCGATTTATCCGCTCACCGTTCCGGTGCTGCTCGGCCCAGGGTCCATTTCCACGATGATCATCTTCCGGGGGCAAGTGAGTTCCTTTGAGCAGGAAGTGGCCTATGTTGCAGCTGTGGCCGCAGCCATTGCGGTTCTGGTCGCGACATTTTTTGCAGCCCCCTTCCTGTCGCGGTTCCTGGGGCAAACCGCCAACAGCGTCATGAGCCGCCTGATGGGCATGATCCTGGCCGCCATCGCCATGGAGATGATGACCGGCAGTCTCAAGGTGCTGTTGCCCGGTCTCGCCTGAGGGATTTTCAGACCGCCAATTCTTCGGACATCACGATCTTTTTGGATGTGCGCAGCCGTTTGCAGATATCAAAAAGCCGTCATCGCCTGCCCTTCGGCAAAGAAGGGATCAAACCGGTTCTTATTCGCATGAAACTCGGTTAAATTGAGCAAAACTCAATAAAGATCCGGTTCTTCATGGCTTCCCTGCGCGCGCTTCATGCTTTTTCTCTCCTCGCCCGTCACGGCCGGGCAGCTCTCGCGGCTGAAAAGCTGGGCGTGTCTCCGTCCGCGCTGTCCCATCTCATGCGCAAACTGGAAAGCGAATTGGGCGCAACGCTGGTCAACCGGGACGGGCGCGGCCTGACCCTGACCGACGAGGGCCAGCGGCTGGCTCTTAGCCTGGGCGACGCCTTTGACCGGATTGACGAGGCGGTTGACAGTTTCCGGCGGCGGGGCCGTACGGAACTCAGGATCAGCACGGTCACCACTTTTGCCACCCGCTGGCTGATCCCGCGTCTGCCCGACTTTCAGGCGCACCAGCCGGATGTGGAGCTGTTGTTGTCCACCTCCACAAGGGTGATCGATCTGGACCGGGAAAATTATGATTGTGCCATCCGGCTGGGCACCGGCAACTGGCCCGGGATCGAAGCCCATCTGCTCTGGAGGGAACATCTGGCGGTTGCCATGGCGCCCGGTCTGCTTCAGGGCGCCAAGCCTCCGGATCCGGAGGTTCTGGAAACGCTGCCGTTGCTGCACAGCGCCGCCCGGCGGGCCGACTGGATGCAGTGGCTGGAGGCGTCCGGCCTCAGTCATCCGGACATTAATTCCGGCACGGTTCTGCAAAGCCGGGACCTGGCCATCCAGGCGGCGATTGCAGGCATGGGTGCGATCGCCATCGACAGGCGCTTCATTTCTCAGGAGCTGGAAGCGGGCCATCTTGTTGCCCCGGACTGGCCGGTGCTGGAACTGGATACCGGCTACTGGTTCGTCCGCTCTCCGGCCCGCACCCTTGCCCGGCCCGTCGCCGCCTTCCGCGACTGGCTGGAAGGCACCGCCGGGCAGCCCTAGTGCGGTGGACTTGAAATACGCCTGATTTATGCAGCGCGCCGTGGCGTATTTCCGCTACGAAAACCACACTATGAACATAGGCTTGCTAGTGATCCTCATGAAGCTGAACTCGGCCGGAACATGCTGGAAAGTGAGACGAACTTCAGATCGGGGTGACTAGTGTGACAGAATGACCCCGATCACCGCTGCAATGATCAGCAGGCAGCCTGCGATCTCAGACCGTGTGATCACTTCCTTGAACACCAGCCAGGAGGCCAGGAAGGTGAAAACCAGTTCGATCTGGGCCAGGGCCCGGACATAGGCAACATTTTGCAAGGTCATGGCGGTGAACCAGCCAGCGGACCCGGCCACACCAGAGGCGCCGACCCAGACAGCAGCCCGCCACGCTTTGAGGCTGGCACGCAACTCTCCGGGCTCGCGCCACAGCATGTAGAGCGTCATGATCAAGGTCTGAAACAGGGTGGCATAGACCAGGGCAGTGGCCGCCTGCATGGGCACCGGCGTGCCTTGCAACGACAGCGACGCGGTTCTGTAGGCTACTGCAGACGCGCCAAAGAGGGCGGCGGACGCAAGACCGATCAGGGCCGGGCGCCCGAAGAGAGACGCGCGCACGCCAGCAAAGGTCAGGGGCACCCGGGCGAGTGAAATGACAACCACCCCGGAAATGCCCACCATGATGCAGATAGCGGCGCCCCAGGTGACATGTTCTCCCAGCACCACCAGCCCGAACAGGGCCGCCTGGATGGGTTCCGTCTTGGAATAGGCCGTGCCGACCGCAAAGTTACGGAAGGAAAACAGATAGATGAGCAGAAAGGTGGCCATGATCTGCGCCAGCCCGCCGAGCGCACCTGCGATCATCAGGGTCGGGGTCAGGTCCGGAACAGGGGCCTTGAAAACAAGGTGCAGAACGGCCGCATAGGCGAGCGCAAACGGCACACCGTAGCCGAAGCGGACAAAGGTGGCCCCGGTCGTGCCGAGCCTGCCCTTCAGATGCTTTTGCATTGCCGTGCGCAGGTTCTGGCAAAAGGCCGCAAAAATCGTGATCGGGATCCACAGTTCCACGGGGGCACCTTTGAGTTCAGTTGATTTCCACTCATCTTAGGTCAGGCTAGGCCGACAAAAACTAACTGAAACTGCAAGGGTTCGGTTATTTTTGCTCAACCGGGCGGCCGCCCGGGCCGGAACCGGGCAAGGGCGCACAGGCCGGAAGGGCCGGGAGGGGCGGCGGCTGGCCAGCAGGCGGGCAAGGAGCCGGGGCGCAAGGGGCCGGACGGGGCGCGCAGGGCGCTTGACATGGCAAGGTGCGGCGGCTTAGGTCCGCGCACGATTTGTTCCTGTCTGGAGACCTTCGAGCCATGCCTCAAGATTTTGCCGCCTTGTCTGCGATCATCGACGCCGCCTTTGAAGACCGCGCGTCCATCGACACCTCGACCACCGGCGAGGTCCGTGATGCGGTGGAAGCCACGCTGAACAGCATGGACCGTGGCGAATTGCGTGTTGCGGAGAAAAAGGACGGGGACTGGCTCGTGAACCAGTGGGCCAAAAAAGCGGTTCTGCTGTCCTTCCGCCTCAACGCCATGGAAGTCATCAAAGGTGGCCCTGGCGCTGCCGTGTGGTGGGACAAGGTGCCGTCCAAATTCGACAGTTGGGGCGGGACGGATTTTGAAAAGGCCGGGTTCCGGGCCGTGCCGAACTGCACCGTGCGCCGCTCCGCTTTTATCGGCAAGGGCGTTGTCCTGATGCCGTCTTTCGTCAATCTCGGCGCCTATGTGGATGAGGGCTCCATGGTCGATACCTGGGCGACCGTCGGCTCCTGCGCTCAGATCGGCAAGAATGTGCACCTGTCCGGGGGCGTTGGCATCGGCGGGGTTCTGGAACCGCTTCAGGCCGGTCCTGTCATCATCGAGGACAATTGTTTCATCGGTGCCCGCTCCGAAGTGGTGGAAGGCTGCATCGTGCGCGAAGGGTCCGTGCTGGGCATGGGCGTTTATATCGGCCAGTCGACCCGGATCGTGAACCGGATGACCGGCGAAATCACCTATGGCGAAATTCCGCCCTATTCGGTGGTCGTGGCCGGGTCCATGCCGACTTCCAGCACCATGGGCAACGGCGAGGCGGCCCCGAACCTTTATTGCGCGGTGATCGTGAAGACCGTTGACGAAAAGACCCGGTCCAAGACCGGTATCAACGAGCTTCTGCGCGACTGAGCGGGCGGATCGTCTCTTTCAACCCCCGTCTTTCCGAAAGGCGGGGGTTTTATCTGAGCCAAAGGATCTCGACGATTTCGGCAATCACCAGCGACAGCAGAATGTCGAGGACGACAACCCCAATCGCCAGGCTGACGGTGGCCTGAAGGGCAATCCTGGCCACCAGAAAACGGTACCAGAGCACGACCACGACACAGGTCAGCGACAGCAGCAGCGCAATCCCTGTCGGAATGATGCCGAGCAGGAACAGGATGTAATTGATCGTGAACGGAATGGATGCCAGCAGGCTGGTCCAGTTGCGGACCACGATGAAGGGCACATAGCGATGCGAAATCCCGATGGGGGAGGCTAGCGCTGCCATAATCAGGGGCAGGGCAATCCAGTCGACCCCAAGCCCGAACGCCTGGGCGCTCCAGAAGGCCCGGTTGGGGAACCCTTCCGGATGAAACAGATTTTCCAGAAAATAGATCTGACGTTCGGACAGGCCCGCCAGCAGGAAAAACGGGATCAGCAGGAACACGACCTGAAACGAGCGCCAGAACCCATGAATGGACTGGTCGAAAAACGCCATGCCTTCCGGCCTGTTGCGCAGCAATAGCCAGGAGCCGTCCAGCGCCGCCCGGATTTCCGTCATGGTGATCAACGTCAAGCCGCTCCTGACTCGTGCCCAAAATATCCGGCCAGAAAACGGGTGTAGATGGCCGTCAGCCGTTCAAGATCCACGATCTGGGTGCATTCATCAACCTTGTGCATGGTCTGCCCCACAAGTCCGAACTCAACAACCGGACAATAAGTCTTGATAAACCGGGCGTCAGAGGTGCCGCCCCCGGTTGTCAGGGCGGGTGTCCGGCCCGTTTCGGCGGCGACCGCCGCACTCAAGGTGCCGATCAGCGTATCGTCGCGGGTCAGAAACGATTCGCTGGCATCCGGCCGGAAGGTGATTTCCCGGCTCAGGTTGCCCATGTCCACCGCCTCCAGGGTTTCGGTGATCCGGGCCTTCAGGCTCTCCAGGGTCCATTCATCGTTGTAGCGGATATTGAACCGGGCTTCGGCCCGGGCCGGGGTAACATTGAAGGCTGGATTGCCAACATCCACCGTCACGATCTCCAGATTGGACGGTTCAAACCGCGTATTGCCCTTGTCCAGCTCCAGACCATCCAGCGCGCTCAGGAGGCGCAGCAGGCCGGGCACCGGGTTGTCGGCCAGATGGGGATAGGCCACATGGCCCTGAACGCCGGTCACCATGACAATGCCTGAAAGGGAGCCGCGGCGGCCGATCTTGATCGTGTCGCCCAGCGTGTCCACATTTGTCGGCTCGCCGACGATACAGGCATCGAATCTGTGGCCCTGCGCCTTTGCCCAATCCAGCAGTTTCACAGTGCCGTTGACGGCGGGCCCTTCTTCATCACCGGTGATCAGAAAGGAAATCGTGCCGCCAAAATCAGGTCCGTGTGCGCCGATGAAATCCAGCGCCGCTGCGGCAAAGGCGGCAATGCCGCCTTTCATGTCGACCGCCCCGCGGCCAAACAGGTAACCGTCGGCTATTTCGCCCGCAAACGGGCCATGGCGCCAGTCGCTTTCCGCTCCGGCCGGAACAACATCCGTGTGCCCGGCGAAGACGAAATGCGGTGCGCCCGAGCCGATCGTTGCGAACAGGTTCTCCACATCCGGCGTGTCCTTGTCCTGAAACGTGACCCTTGAGACCGAGAACCCGGCCTTGGCCAGAAGCGTTTCCAGCGTGGCAAGGGCCCCCCCTTCGGCAGGAGTGACAGAGGGGCAGCGGATCAGATCCTGGGCGATGGAGACGGCAGAAGACATCAGAGGGGAACTCGGTTTCAAAGGAGAGTTGCGGGCAGGGAGGACGGAAGGGGTCAGGACTTGCGCCAGTAGCTGTTGGGCATCGGTCCGCTGCGGTTCGGCTTGTCCTGGCTTGGCACAAAGCCGAGCAGAAAGAACATCAGCAGGTTGACGAAAGGCAGGAAAATCAAAAGCGCCCAGAAGCCGCTGCGGCCCAGATCCTGAAGGCGCTTGATCACCATGGCAATCTCAATCCAGTTCAGGGTGAGCAGAACAAACGGAATCAGCGGGTTGGAGGACAGAAAGGCCGCCAGGGTCATTTCCTCCCTAGTGGGCTGGGCTGGAAGGGACAGCATCCAGAGCCTGAGGAGAAGCGACATAACCAGGCAGATAAAGGCAAAGCAAAGCCAATAGGGCTGACGGCCCATGCGCCCGAAGGGACTGAAAAAAGCCCAGGCTGGCCCGGGGGCGACATTTGCGCTTGTAGGGAGTGTGGTCATCCAGTCCTGCTTACGAAAATTGATCTGTTAGGGAGGTAGACGCATACGCGGCCGGGATCAAGCGCCGCCCTTGGACTGCACCGGTATTTATCGCAAGGGGGGTCTTCTTCTGCCAGTTCGTAGTTTCTGAAATTTGCAAATTACGCAGCGGATTATTGGTAGATTTGCGGCGTGGACGAGTCTATTTTGGGGCAATTTCAAAAAAGCCGTCGGGGGCAGCTCCATGCGCGTTGTGTTACGCAAGTCCATCCATCTCTGTGCAATCAGCTTCTTTTTCGCAATCTTCAGCCTTTTTCAACAAACCGCCTTTGCTCAGGACACCCAGGGGGATCTGCCTCCTGCCCTTCAGAGCGACGCGATGCACAAGCTGGTCTCCGATCTGGACCCGGATCAGGTCGAGGCGCTAACCGATCTGATGACCCTGCTGCAGCAAAGCGCCGCCACCAAGGCGCAGGCAGCCCCGGCAGCGAGCCAGGGGCCCAGCCTGCTGCAGCAGCTGCAGACGATGGCCAATGACTTCGCGGCCATGGTGAGCAACCATTTTCAGAACCTGCCCGAGCTCTTTTCCAGCATCGCGGCAAGCCTGACCGCCCTGGTCTCCGGTGAGGTCGCAGGTCCTCTGCTTGTGCTGCTCATCGGCATTGCCATCATTCTGATCGCCGGGTTTGCAGCCGAGTTTGCGATGAACCGCTTCACTGCCACCTTGCGCGGCAAGATCCGCGATAAGTCCCCCGAAAGCCTTTTTGAAACGGTCAAACTGGTGTCGACCCGGGCCGGGCTTGACCTTGGTGGACTGGTCGTTTTTGTCGTAGTGGCGGTCATTGCCGGGCGGACTGCCATAGCCGATCCTGTGGCGCGCAGCTTTGCCCTGCAAGCAGTCTTCTGGATCGTGTTCATCCCGCGGCTGGTGGCGGCCCTGCTCCGGTTTGCGCTGGCGCCCAACCGCCGCGAATTGCGGCTTGTAACAGCAGATGATGCAACCGCACGGGCTCTCTATCACAATTTCACGACGCTCTTCACTGTGGTCGGTGTTGCCTTTTTCCTGCGCAACATTCTGCACGGCGCGGACGAGAACGTCGCCGGGACCTTCCGTTTCTTTGTCGGCTTTGCGGTCAACGCATGGATTGTCTCCATTGTCTGGAAGGCCCGGCACGGCCTCACCAGCATCATTTTGGGGGATGATGAAGACCCGACTTCGGGTCTGGAGCGCATGGCCCGGTTCTGGCCGTATTTTTCCATGGCCTTCATCATTTTCAACTGGGTTCTGGTTCAGGCGGCGACCAGCATGGGCAGCGACGCGTTGACCGCCGGGCGGTCCCTGGCCGTGATCGCGCTTGTGGTGTTCGCACCGTTTCTGGACACAATGGTCAGGGGCATTGTCTCCCATATCGTGCCCCCGATGCAGGGGGACGGACCGGTAGCCGAAGCCGCGCATCTGCAGACCCGGCACAGCTATGTGCGGATCGCCCGGGTCGCCCTTCTGGCATTCCTGATCCTGATGGTCGGGCGCATCTACGGGCTCAACCTTTTGGCGCTTGGTGCCAATGACGGATCGGCCGTCGCCCGCGACAGTGTCATATTCCTGCTGATCCTGGCCGCCGGGTATCTGGCCTGGGAGGTGACCAATCTGTGGGTGTCCCATCAACTGGCCAAGGATTCACCGCCAGCGGAAAATCAGGATGATGATGCGGAAATGGGCGGGGCCGGCAAATCGCGCATGGCAACAATCCTGCCGCTCTTGCGGGTGGTCCTTCAGATCACCATCCTCACCCTGACGGTCCTTCTGGCGCTGTCCCAGCTCGGGGTCAACATCACGCCGCTTCTGGCCGGGGCCGGCGTCATCGGTCTTGCCGTCGGCTTCGGCGCCCAGACCCTGGTGCAGGATGTTGTGTCCGGGGTTTTCTTCCTGATGGATGATGCCTTCCGGCTTGGGGAATTTGTCGACACGGGAGATGCCCAGGGGAGCATCGAGAAAATCTCGATCCGCTCCCTGCAGCTGCGCGGCACCAGAGGGGCCGTCCATATCGTGCCCTATGGCCAGATCCCCAAACTCACCAACCTGTCCCGCGACTGGGTGATCATGAAGCTGAAATTCACGGTGCCCTTCGACACGGATGTGGAGAAAGTACGCAAACTGTTCAAGCGGATCGGCCAGGACATCATGCAGATGGACGAATACAAAGACGACATTCTAGCGCCGTTCAAGGGGCAGGGCGTGGCGGATGTGGACGATGTCGGCATTGTTGTGCGCGGCAAGTTCACCACCAAGCCCGGCAAGCAGTTCGGCGTGCGCAAGGAAATCTACAAGCGCGTGCAGCAGGTGTTTGACGAAAACGGCATTCAGTTCGCGCGCAAGGAGGTGCGCGTGCAATTGCCCGACATGTCCCAGATGGACGAGAAGCAGAAGGAAACGCTCACCTCCGCCGCCGCCGCCGCCGCAGCGGCCGAGCAGACCAAACCGGCGGCCGAATAAACGCTCTTGCAGTGAGCACCGGCCGGTCTGACCTTTAACGCTCTTGCGGAAAGCCCCGATACAGGCGGTGCAGTGCCCCGTGGCACAGGAGAAATTCTGTGTCATGGACGGTTCAAATACACTTCTTGAGAGATTTATTTTTTAAAATTCAGCCACTTTCACGATTTGCACGCGGGCTCGAACTCACATCAAATATTTCGTTTAGAGGGATAAGGAATTTCTCCCGTTGAGACTCCCGCTGATCCATGCGTAACATTGTGTGTCTGAAGGAGGGCAGACGCGTTCATCATCCGGCTTTTGGGAGGAAGCTGAACCATGACCGATATCAAGACTGCCCCCGCCGGGGCTGGCGCGCCTGCGGGCGCAGACCGCCAGGCCCCAACATCTCAAACTGCCGCACCACACGCGCCAGTGGCTCAAAGCGCCGCGGCGATGCGCCCCATGCCGCAGGTCAACAAGATCACCGCCAATGATGTCATCGATGCGCTGGCCGCCGGTCTGATGGATTTCCGGCGGGCGCCCGTTTACGGCCTCGTCATCGGTGCCCTGTTTGCCGCAGGCGGGCTGTTTGTGGTCCTCAGCGCGGCGGCCCTCAACATGAGCTACCTGTCCTATCCGGCCGCCGCCGGTTTCGTGCTGATCGGGCCATTTGCGGCGGTTGGCCTTTATGAGGTCAGCCGCAGGCTCGCCTCCGGGGAACCGCTCACCTGGACAGCGGTCCTTGGCACGATCTGGGCCCAGAAGGGCCGGGAACTGTCCTGGATGGCTTTTGTGGTGCTCTTTATCCAGATCATGTGGATGTATCAGGTGCGGCTGCTGCTGGCGCTTTTTCTGGGCTTCAAGTCCTTTGCCAGCTTTGATGCGTTCCTGGCTCAGGTCATTTCCACGCCGGAAGGGCTGATGTTTCTGGCGGTCGGCCATGTGGTCGGGGCGATCCTGTCCCTGATCCTGTTTTCGCTGACGGTGATTTCCTTCCCGCTGCTTTTGGAGGAGGACCGGGATTTCATCACCGCCATGATCACCAGTGTGCGTGCCGTCGTCGTGTCCCCCGTGCCGATGATCGGCTGGGCGCTGGCGGTCACCGCGCTGTTGATCGTTTCGATGGCGCCGGCGTTTCTGGGCCTGATTGTGACCTTGCCCGTGCTGGGTCACACCACCTGGCATCTTTACAAGAAATGCGTTGTGATCCCGCCGGACGAACAGCCCGCCGCCTCCCAGAGCGCTTCGCGGTCCGGTGTCGTCTGATCGCTTTGTCTGTTGCGCTGACATCTTTAATGTCAGGCCGTGGCAGGTAAAGCAGATCAAACGCGGCTTGCTCGATGAGGCTGCAGGTCTTGTTTGGTCAGGCTGGTATAAGGTCCCGTAAAGAGAGCCTTAGGCTCTCCATGGCACTTTGCCACTGTGATTTGAACGCACAGGGCAAGGAGTTCGGAACATGAGCACAGCTGAAGTGGCCAGACGGTCCTGGTCTGGCCTGAGCGGGCTGGCAGCCGGCGCCTGCGCGCTGTTGCTGGCGCTGTTCCTGCACAGTGCCGGGCCGCTCGAGCCTCAGCCGACCATAGGCCAGTCCATTGGGGAAATTGCGGCCGATATCAGCAAGTCCGCCCTGCGGGGCCTGAAGGGCGATCCGCAGCCGGAGCCCCAGGCCCGGCCCTGGAGCCTTGACCGGGCTGTGGCAACTGCCGCCTATCTGTTGGGCGGGCTGGCGATTGTTCTTGGAGGGATTGGCTTTATCCTGAAAGAAAACCGGCGGCTTGCGTTTGGCGCCATCGGCTTTGGCGGCCTTGCCATCGGGTTTCAGATGTTCGTCTGGATGGTGATGCTGATCGCCGGTGTGGTGCTGCTTTGTGCGATCCTGGCCAATTTCAGTGAGATCCTGGGCGGCAGCTGAGCCATCATTCTGCTATGTATCAGGCGTCCCCGTCAGGGGCAGCATCCAGGGCTGCCTTGCGGGCCTGCCAGTCTTTCAAGAGCTCTATATCCAGTTCCGCCGGGCGGTAGTCGACGCGGGTCAGATAAAGCCCGTCGGCAGGGGCCACCGGGCCGCAGGCCTTGCGGTCCCGTGCCAAAAGTGCCTTTGAGATGTCGCCGCCGCCCCACTTGCCTTCCCCCACCAGCCGCAAGCTGCCGACCATGGAGCGCACCTGATTGTGCAGGAAGGAGCGTGAGGAGCATTCGGCGATGACAAATTCGCCTTCCCGGAAGACGCGGAAGTGTTCAAGGGTCTTTTCCGGGCTCTTGGCCTGGCAGCGGGAGTGGCGGAACGTGGTGAAGTCGTGGTGGCCGACAAATTCCTGCGCGGCGTCGTGCATTGCCTTAGCATCCAGCTCCGGCTTCACATGCCAGGCCAGACCGAGCTGATGGGTCAGCGGCGGGATCCGGTTGTGGATGCGGTAGCGGTAGGACCGGCGGATCGCGGAAAAACGGGCGTCGAAACCCTCATGCATTTCTGCGCAGTCCAGAATTACCACCGGGTCCGGCTGGCAGTGAAAGTTCAGGGCCCCCATGATGGTTTTGACCGGCCAGGCTTTGCCGAGATCCGCGTGGCAGACCTGTCCGGTGGCATGCACCCCCGTGTCGGTCCGGCCCGCGCCGCCAATGGTGACCTCTTCGCCGGAAAAGGACCGGATGGCTCGTTCGATCACGGCCTGAACAGATGGCCCATTGGCCTGGCGCTGCCAGCCGCAGAACGGGCGGCCGTCATATTCCACCGTCAACTTGTAGCGTGGCATTCTGCGGGGCTCTGATTATTCGAATTCTTGAAACGGCGTGGCAAAAGCCACTTCAATCGGCAGATCGGCAGACCCGGCCGGGGTGAGAGCAAGCGCCATGAACGCATCGCCTGCATAGGGCCCCTGAACCTTGCGGGCGAGCTGCGCATCAAACCCGAAGCGCGGATAGTAGGAGGGTGGCCCGAGTACAAGCACCAGATCCTCCTCGAGCGTTTTCAGCGTCTCAAGGGACGCGCGGATCAGCTGCGAGCCGATGCCCTTGCGCTGCTGGCCGGGCCATACGGAGACAGGGGCGAGACAACACACCTGCAGGGCCTGTCCCGGGCCGATGGCCGCCGGAGTGACCCGGCTATAGGCAATGTGGCCCTGAACGGCGCCGCTGGCATCCACAGCCACCTGTTCCAGCACAAGGGCGCCGCAGTTGCGCAGTTGTTCAACCAGCCGGGCTTCCATGCCGGAGGGAAATGCGGCCGTCAGCAGGTCCCGGATGGCAGCCGTGTCCTCTGCAGTCACGCTGCGGATTGTCAGATCGGAGGATGGGGCCGCGCCGGTCATGGGTGTCTCCTGAAGCCTGTGATGCCAAGGGCCTAGTTTAGTTGAGTTGTGTGCCGGCAGAAAGAGCTGCACCGCGCAGGAAATCTGCGCCGTTCATGGGCTTCTTGCCCGCGCGCTGCACTTCTTCCAGACGGACAGCTCCGGAGCCGCAGGCAATCACGGGCACATCATCCGCGGACAGCACCGTGGCGGGCACCCCGCTGCCGTCCACCAGCGCGCTGCGCAGGATTTTCACCCGCTCCGGCTTGCTGCCAAGCGGCATGTCGCACCAGGCACCGGGAAAGGGGGACAGGCCGCGAATGTGGTTGTGAATCTCCGCCGCCGGCCTGGACCAGTCGATCCGGGTTTCCTGCTTGGAGAGCTTGGCCGCATAGGTGACACCGTCTTCAGGCTGGGCCTGCTCGCCAAGGGCGCCCCGTGACAGGGCCGCAAGCGCCCGCACCATCAGGTCTCCGCCGAGGCCGGACAGCCGGTCATGCAATTCCCCGGCAGTCATATTTTGGCCAATGGCCACGGTTTCCGACAGGCAGACCGGGCCTGTGTCCAGACCTTCTTCCATGCGCATCACCTGAACGGCGGTTTCCGTGTCGCCCGCCATGATGGCCCGGTTGATCGGGGCCGCACCACGCCAGCGCGGCAGCATGGAGGCATGCAGGTTCAAACAGCCATGGTGCGGTGCGTCCAGAACAGCCTTTGGCAGCAGCAGGCCATAGGCGACCACAACGGCAACATCGGCGTTCAGCGAGGCAAATTCGGCCTGCTCGTCCGGCCCTTTCAGGCTTTTGGGCGTGAAGACCGGGATGGCAAAGGACTCGGCGGCCTCATGGACAGGCGATTTTTTCAGGTCCATGCCCCGCCCGGCCGGGCGCGGGGGCTGTGAGTAGCAGGCAACAACCTCGTGGCCCTGACCGACGATTTCCATGAGGGTCGGCACCGAAAATTCCGGGGTGCCCATAAAGACGACACGAAGGGACATGAGGCTCCTGACGGGTTTTTGAAAATTTGCCCCTTATTGCGCCTTCAGCCGGTCCGGGCAAGGGGAGGGGCCGTCTTTTCAAGCGGCTTCAAGTTTCCGCAGAACTGAAGCAGACCTGTGCCGCTCCGGATCAGGACGCCATAGCCCCCAGAACGGCTTTCAGGAAGCCGGTCAGGTCTTCGGTGACAAAGTCGACATGGGGATAGGGATCGGCCTCCAGATCCAGGTCCCCCTGAAACACTTCCCGGCTGCCCCTGGGCACGATCAGCGCCGTGCGCATGCCGAGCTGGTGGGGCACGTGCAGGTTCTTGGCCAGATCCTCGAACATGGCCGCGCGGGCCGGGGCAATGCCGGTCAGGTCAAGGAACTTGTCATAGGTTTCCCGGTTGGGCTTGGGCACAAGATCAGCCGAGACGATGTCAAAAATATCTTCAAAATGCTCTGCAATGCCAAGGGCGGCGGCGGTGCGTTCCGCATGGGGGCGGTCGCCATTGGTGAAGATGAACTTCCGGCCGGGCAGGGCCTTGATGGCTGTGCCCAGATCCGGGGCGGGCGCAAGGCCCGAATAGTCAATGTCGTGGACAAAGGCGAGATAGTCGTCCGGATCGATCTTGTGCGTCACCATCAGGCCGCGCAAGGTGGTCCCGTATTCGTGGTAAAGCGCCTTTTGATGGGCCATGGCATCGGCCCGGCTGAGGTCGAGCAGCCTTTCCACATAGCGGGCGATCTGCTCGTTGATCTGGGCAAACAGATCCGCGTCATGCGGATAGAGCGTGTTGTCCAGATCAAAAACCCAGGCTTCCACCCCCTTGAAGACCCTAAGGTCCTGGCGGTGGGCGTGCTGGCCTTCCGCCGGCAGGGTGCGCTTGCCGGTCACGGGCGGATCAAGGTCCCTGCGCCGCCATCGGTGAACAGCTCCAGAAGCACCGCATGGGGCACCTTGCCGTTCAGGATGACAACGCCTTCCACACCCAGCTCCAGCGCCTCGATGCAGGTTTCAACCTTTGGGATCATGCCGCCGGAAATGGTGCCGTCGGCAATCAGCTCGCGCGCCTTGGCCACGGTCAGCTGCTTGATCAGATTGCCGTCCTTGTCGAGCACGCCGGGCACGTCGGTCAGAAACAGCAGCCGCTTGGCGTGAAGCGATCCGGCAATGGCCCCGGCGGCCGTGTCCGCATTGATGTTGTAGGTGGCGCCGTCCTCCCCATGGGCGACCGGGGCAACCACCGGAATGATGGCTTCCTTCAGCACCAGCTTCAGGACGGTCGGATCGACGCTGGACGGTTCACCGACAAAGCCGAGATCCACCACGCTTTCAATGTTGCTGTCCGGATCAACCACGGTGCGCTGCAGCTTGCGCGCGGTGACCAGGTTGCCATCCTTGCCGCACAGGCCCACCGCGCGGCCGCCTTCCGCGTTGATCATCTGGACGATTTCCTTGTTGATCGCCCCGGCCAGCACCATTTCCACCACTTCCACGGTGGCCTTGTCGGTCACGCGCAGGCCGCCCTTGAATTCGCTGACAATGTTCAGCCGCTGCAGCATCTTGCCAATCTGCGGCCCGCCGCCATGCACGACCACCGGCTTGACGCCGGACTGGCGCAACAGCGTGATGTCGCGGGCAAAGGCCTGGCCCAGCTCCGGATCGCCCATGGCATGACCGCCATATTTCACCACAACGGTCTTGTCGTCATAGCGCTGCATGTAGGGCAGTGCATGCGCGATGATGTGGGCGCGGCTGGACATGTCGGGCGTGGTCATGGACGTGAGATACTCAATCTGGATGCGGACAATCGGTTGAAGGACACTTGCTATAGCTGGTTTGTGCAGGCTTCACAATTCGCGGCTTTTCTCAAGTCTGTCAGACACTACTGGTTGGCAAGCAGGCACAATTCGGCCTTCAGGCCGTCAACGCCCTTGTTTTTTTCCGACGACGTTGCAAGGACAACCGGGTGGGCGGCCACCCGTTTGGTCAGCAGCGTTCTGGTCTCGTCCATCAGCCGCGCCAACTGGGGCGGTTTGATCTTGTCGGCCTTGGTCAGCACCACCTGATAGACCACGGCCGCCTTGTCCAGAAGCTCCATGGCTTCCAGATCGTTCTTCTTGATGCCGTGCCGGCTGTCGATCAGAAGGATCACCCGGCGCAGGTTCGGCCGGCCGCGCAAATAGGAGAAGACCAGTTCGGTCCAGGCCTCCACCAGCTCTTTCGGTGCCTGGGCATAGCCATAGCCGGGCATGTCGACAATGGTCAGCGGCGTGTCCGGGGCGATGAAGAAATTCAGCATCTGCGTGCGGCCCGGCGTGGACGAGGTCCGCGCCAGGCCCTTGCGGCCGGTCAGGGCGTTGATCAGGCTGGACTTGCCCACATTGGAGCGCCCGGCAAAGGCGATTTCCGTTCCGGCTGCTTCCGGAAGGTCGCGCATGTCGGTGACGCTGGTCAAAAAGTCCCAGGGCCGGGCAAACATCAGCCGGCCCGCTTCCAGGTCGTCTGGGGTATGGAGGGTATCGTCGCTCATGGCGCCTTCTACCCTGCCTCGTCCGCTGCGTCGAGAGCCGGTTCGTCTGCGAGGGCGGCCTCTTCGAGAAGATCGATATCCGCACCCCAGATGGCCTTCAAGTGCCGGGTGATCTTTGCGGCGGGCCAGTCCCACCAGGCCACCGCCAGAAGCCGGTCGATGCTGGCCTCATCGAAGCGCAGCCGGACGACACGGCCCGGATTGCCAACAACCACCGCATAAGGGGGCACATCCGAGGTGACCACTGTGTGGGCGCCGATGATGGCCCCGTTGCAGATGGTCACCCCCGGCAGCACAGTTGAGTGGGTGCCGAACCAGACATCATTTTCAACAAGCGTGTCGCCGCGCAGGTGATCGAAAATGCTGGCCGGGTCGAAGGCGGCCATCCAGGCGGCATCGAAAATATGAAACGGGTAGGTGGAAAACCCGGTCATGGCGTGGTTGGCCCCGTTCATGATGAAGCTGGTGCCATGGGCTAGCGCGCAGAACCTGCCGATTTTCAGCCGGTCGCCGATCGCCTCGAAATGATAGCGCACATTGCGGTTCTCAAAGTCCGGGGCATTGTCGAAGTCGTGATAATAGGTGTAGTCGCCCACCTCGATATTGGGGCGGGTGATGACGTTCTTCAGAAAAACCGTGTGCGGTTCACCGTTGAAGGGATGGCGTGTGTCAGGGGATGGGCCGTGCATGGGACCTCCGGGAAGCAAATGACATGGAAAGGAAATGGAGAGACGCTGTGCGTCTTCGACCTGCCGGCCGGCATCCTCGCCTTTCAGAACAGGTCTTGCTTCATCGGATCATTGGTCTGCACACTCCTGAGATTGGAAGAGATCAGGCATCTGCCTTTCAGGCAGACTGGAGCCTCTTCAACCACATCGGGCAGTGAGATACAAGCCGGACTTCGACAGGCAAACGGCAAAACCCTACTTGGACCGGCGGCTTTCCAGCCAAACATCGCGCAGGCCCTGAGGATGGCCCTTTCCGTCCACACGCCGCCCGATCCGCTCTTTGAGTTTTTCGTCCGGTTCCCGAAGATTGAAGGAGGCGGGCGTCATCAGCAGTCTGCCCAAAAAGAAAGCCCCGCGGAAGCGCGGGGCTTGAGGCTCTTTCCGGATTGTCCGGCTGGACGTCAGCTCTTGTCGTCCGGCGCCTGTTTCTTGCGTTTGAACATGGAACCCAGATTGTCCCAGAGCTCCACTTTGGCTCCCTGGCGGCGCATGATCACATATTGCTGGGTCACCGACAGGGTGTTGTTCCAGGCCCAGTAGATCACCAGACCGGCCGGGAAAGAAGCCAGCATGAAGGTGAAGACCACGGGCATCCAGGTGAAGATCATCTGCTGGGTCGGATCGGGCGGGGCCGGGTTCATTTTCATCTGGACGAACATGGTAATGCCCATGATCAGGGGCCAGACGCCCAGCATCAGCAGCTGCGGCGGGTCCCAGGGGATCAGGCCGAACAGGTTGAAGAGGGTTGTCGGGTCCGGGGCGGACAGGTCCTGAATCCAGCCGAAGAACGGCGCATGGCGCATTTCGATGGTGACGAACAGCACCTTGTAGAGCGAAAAGAAGACCGGGATCTGGATCAGGATCGGCAGACAGCCGGCCAGCGGATTGATCTTCTCCTTCTTGTAAAGCTCCATCAGCGCCTGTTGCTGCTTCTGCCGGTCGTCGCCGTATTTCTCGCGGATTTCCGTCATCTGTGGCTGCACGAGCTTCATCTTGCTCATGGAGACATAGGACTTGTTGGCCAGCGGGAAGAAGATCAGCTTGACGATGACGGTCACAACCAGAATGGCGACACCGAAATTGCCAAACAGGTGGAAGAAATAGTCGATGGCAAAGAACATCGGCTTGGTCAGGAAGTAGAACCAGCCCCAGTCGATCAAGAGCTCGAACCGGTTCAGGCCAAGGGCTTCCTCATAAGCGTCCAGAAGCTTGGTTTCCTTGGCGCCGGCAAAGAGATAGGAGCTGGTCTGTGCATTTCCGCCCGCCGGAACAGACACCGCACTGCCCAGGTAGTCGGCCTGGAAGTTGCCTGTTGTCTTGGAAAAGCTGAAGCTCGGCTGGAACTCCGCACCAGGAAGCGGCAGCAGGGTGGCGGCCCAGTATTTGTCGGTAATCCCAAGCCAGCCATTGTCGACCTTGGGCGGGCGTATGGCGCCGTCTTCTTCCAGGTCCGCATATTTGACCTGCTGCAGCCCGTCTTCGCCGAAGACCCCGAGAAGGCCTTCATGCAGGATCCAGATGCCACTGGTCTGCGGCACGCCCTTGCGCGCAATCAGGCCGTAAGGGTAAAGCGTGACCGGCGCGCCGGAGCTGTTTTCGACGGACTGGTCAACGGTGAAGAGATAGTTGTCATCCACCGAATAGGTGCGCTTGAAGGTCAGTCCGTCGCCGTTATTCCAGGTCAGGACCAGTGGCGAGCTGGGCGTGAGCGTTGCATCGCCTGCAACGGACCAGACCGTATTTGGGCCGGGCAGGGCAACATTGGCACCGGGATCGGCCACCCAGCCGTAATCGGCGTAATAGGGATTGGGGCTGCCCTTCGGCGAAAACAGCACGATGGTTGGGCTGCTCTTGTCGACGGTCTCGTGATATTCCTTCAGCCGCAGATCATCCAGAAGCCCGCCGGTCAGATTGACGGAGCCTTCCAGATGGGGCGTATCGATGACAATGCGCTTGCTTGCGGACAGGGCCTGCTCCCGGTTGGCAAAGGTGGCGGAGCCGCCTGCGCCCTGGGCCGGAAGGGCTGCTGTGCCGCCCGAAGCGTTGGCGGCAGGCTGGGGCGCGTTGGCGTGGCCGCTGCTGCCGTCTGCCGTTGCGGCCTGGCGGGCTGCGTCTTCCTGCTGCTGGGCCTGAAGGGCTGCCTGCTGGCGCTCAAGTTCCGGATTGGCAACAAAATATTGCCAGCCAAGCAGAACGATCAGGGACAAGACAATTGCAAGAATCGTGTTTCGGTTTTCAGAAATCAACTGGAGTTACCCCTGTTTCCTGCGCGATGTCGACTGAGACCCTTGAGCGCCCTTGTGACGCCCCTTGCGCGATTTGGACCGTCCGCGCGGCGTGTCCGGGTCCAGCACTTGGCTCAGGCCAGACTTAAGGTCTGCAACGAGTTTTTGAAAGGGAAGAGTGAGCGCGCTATCGCGCGCGACAAGCACAAAATCGGCTTTTTGCGGAATATCCCCGGCCTCTAACGCGGCAACGGCTGCCCTCAGGCGCCGTTTGATGCGGCTGCGGGCAACAGAATTGCCGGTCTTCTTGGTCACCGTGTAGCCCACGCGCGGCGCATTATCCGTGTCCCGCGGAAGGCCCTGAACGACAAAAGCGCGCCGACCCAGCCGGCCGCCTTTGGCGACCGCCAGGAATTCGGAGCGCTTTTTTAGAGTGTCCATGGCGGCGGATTGGTCCTGGCAGACGCCGCCAACCCGGCGCACTGCGCGCAGGTCGCCGATCAGGCGCTGAGGCTCTTGCGGCCTTTTGCACGACGGCGAGCAAGCACCTGACGGCCATTTTTGGTGGCCATACGTGCGCGGAAGCCGTGGCGGCGCTTGCGGACAAGACGGCTCGGTTGATACGTACGCTTCATTGTTCTTCCCCGCGCGGATTTGAGCGCGGCCCTTGTTCATTTAAATTCTTTGGAGAAAGCACCCGAAAGCGCCGGAAGAGCGCGGCAATTTCAGCCTTGGGTCCCGAATGCATGTCCCGATCGAGCGCGCTTATAAGCGCCGCGCCGCTTCAAGTCAACGTCACCAGACAAGAATCTGACACGAAAACCCGGATCACACACAGGTGACCGGGCCGCCAGATGCCGTCACTTCTCGGTGAAGCGCCGTTCTTTTTACCGGCTTTAAGGTACATCTGCCTTATGAAGCAATTGTGGCGGTCCTTTCCACCGCCTGACACCGATACGCAAAGTGGATGGATATGCTGGGGGACAAGGCAGACACCATGGCAGCGCCGAAGGAAACGGGCCCGGCGGCCGGAAGATCGGACGAGGCGGCCGCGCACAGACGCGGTTCCGGCGGATCATCCGTCGCCGCCAGAGCCCGAAAATGGTTGCCGATGGCAGCTTTGGCCGGGTTGATGGCGATTGTGTTTTCCACCGGACTTCAGGATCAGCTCAGCCTGTCGAATCTGATCATGCAGCGCCAGGGGCTGACTGCCTTTGTGGCACACCATACGGTCCTGGCGCTCCTGGCCTATATCCTGATCTATCTGGTGAGCGTCGCGCTGTCTGTTCCCGGTGCTTCGCTCCTGACCATTGCCGGGGGCTTCCTGTTCGGCTGGGTTCTGGGTGGGATTGCCACGGTGATCGGCGCGTCGCTCGGGGCCTCCATCGTGTTTCTGGTGGCACGCTCTTCCTTTGGCGATGTTCTGACCCGGCGGGCGGGCCCCTTTCTCGCCCGGCTGGCGGAGGGGTTACGCACAGAAGGCTTCAGCTATCTCCTCTTCCTGCGCCTCACCCCGGTCTTTCCGTTCTGGCTGGTCAATATCGCCCCGGCCGTCTTTCAGATGCCCCTGGCCACCTACGCCTTTGCCACCGTGCTGGGGATCATTCCGGGCACCTTCGCCTTTGCCTTTATCGGCTCCGGTCTGGACAGTGTCATCATGGCCCAGGAGGCCGCCAATCCGGGCTGTGCGGCGGCGGGAACCTGTGCCATTGAGATCAGTGCTCTGGTCACGCCCCAGCTGCTGGCGGCTTTCTTTGCCCTCGGAGTTGCAAGCCTCATCCCCGTGGTCCTGAAAAAACGCCGGTCCCGCAATTCCTAGCCTGGTCACTGCGTAATCCTGTCCCGCCTCCAGCAGAAACGGAGCCCTTCATGGCCAAATTGCTGACCCCAGACATTTGTGTCATCGGTGCCGGATCGGCCGGTTTGTCCGTCGCCGCGGCGGCGGCCGCTTTCGGGGTTGAGGTCGTACTGATCGAAAAAGGGCTGATGGGCGGCGATTGCCTCAACTATGGCTGCGTGCCGTCCAAGGCCTTGCTGGCCGCCGGAAAGGCCGCTGCCAGCGCGCAGAAAAACAAGGCATTTGGCATCCTTCCCATGGGGCAGGAGATCGATTTCGCAGCTGTGAATGACCATGTGCGCAGTGTGATAGACGAGATTGCGCCTCACGATTCTCAAGAGCGCTTCGAAAGCCTCGGTGTCACGGTGCTCAAGGCGGCGGCCAGCTTCACCGGGCCGGACAGGGCGCAGGCCGGGGAGGTGGAGATCCGGGCGCGCCGCTATGTGGTGGCCACAGGCTCTTCCGCCTTCGTGCCGCCCCTTCCCGGGCTGGATCAGGTGCCGTATCTGACCAACGAAACCCTGTTCACCCTGCGGAGCTGTCCGGAGCATCTGGCCATTGTCGGCGGCGGTCCCATCGGGCTGGAAATGGCCCAGGCGCACCGCAGGCTCGGCGCTCGCGTCACCGTGGTGGAGGCGGCAAGAGCTCTGGGCAAGGACGATCCGGAGCTCAGCGCCCTGGTCCTGCAAGCCGCGCGGGGCGAGGGCGTGGAGATTCTGGAAGAGACCCGCGTGGAGGCGGTCGCACAGACTGGAGATGGGCTTGTCTTGAGCGTCTGCGAGAAGGATGGTGTGGCACGGCAGATCGAAGCCTCCCATCTTCTGGTGGCGGCCGGGCGGGCGCCGAATGTGGACGGGCTGGGCCTGGACGCGGCGGGCATCGCCTATGACCGCAAAGGCATCCAGGTGGACAAGAGCCTGCGCACCAGCAACCGCAAGGTCTATGCGATTGGCGATGTGGCCGGCGGGCTGCAATTCACCCATGTGGCGGGCTATCAGGCAGGGCTCCTGATCCGTGCGCTTTTGTTCCGCCTGCCGGTCCGGATGGAACCCGGCATCGTGCCCTGGGTGACCTACACCTCTCCCGAACTTGGCCATGTGGGCCTCACCGAAGCGCAGGCCCGCAAGACCCATGGCAGCAAGGTCAAAGTCTTGACCGCCGATTACGCGGGCAATGACCGGGCCCAGGCGGAAGGCGCCCTCAAAGGCCGGCTGAAACTCATTGCAGGGCCGCGCGGCCGCCTTCTGGGGGCTGACATCGCCGGGGAGCAGGCCGGGGAGATCGTCAATCTTTTGTCCCTTGCCCTGTCTAAGAAGATGTCGATGAAAGACCTTGCCAGCTTCATCGCGCCTTATCCGACCCTCGGGGAACTGGTGCGGCGTGCGGCAATTTCGTACTATGCGGATGCACCGAAACGTGTTTGGTTGCGCTGCGTAATCGGTATGTTACGCCGGTTTGGATAAAGTATTTGAACCGGTGCCGGCTGAGGGCGGCACCGTCGGGACGAATGATCATGAAGCATGAGGGCGCGCCGGACGGCGCCGCAGTCTCTTCCCGGGCTCTGCACGGGGCCAGTGATGGAGCACCGGATCAGGCCCCGCCGCACCCGTCCCCGGGAGGGCCGGCCGGGGTAGATCAGATCCGTGCACAGGGGCACCGGCTTGGCGGGCTGTCCGGCAAGCTGCTGATCCTGACCGTGCTCTTTGTCATGTTGTCGGAAGTCTTCATCTATGTGCCCTCCATCGCCAACTACCGGGACACTTGGCTGATGGACCGGTTGACAACGGCGGGCGTGGCCGCGTCCGTTCTGGCCGAAACCAATACGATTGCCCCCCGCCTTCAGGAAGAGTTGCTGACCACCACCGGCGCGATTGCAATCTCGCTGGACCAGGGCTCGCGCCGCAGCCTGATTGCCATGCAGGATGTGCCGCAGAATGTCGATTTCGTGATCGACATGGCCCATGACACGGCGGTCTCCTCTATCCTGGGCGCGTTCCAGATCCTGACCTACCAGGGCAATGGCGTTATGCGGGTGGTCGGTCTTGGCCAGATGGGCCACACGGAGCGGGTGGATGTGGTGTTGCCGGTCAAGCTGCTGCAGCAGGACATGCTGGCCTTTTCCGGCCGCATTCTGGCGCTGTCGCTGGTGATTTCCGGTATCACAGCCAGCTTGGTCTATATTTCGCTGCGGGCGCTGTTCATCCGGCCCCTGCGCCGACTCACCCGGTCCATGGAACGCTTTGCCGACAACCCGGAGGACACTTCCCGGATCATCACGGTCTCCGGCCGCAAGGACGAGCTGGGCGATGCGGAAATCCGTCTTGCGGCCATGGAGGAAGCGCTGTCCCGGGCGCTTCACCAGAAGCAGCGGCTGGCGGATCTTGGTCTTGCGGTCTCCAAGATCAATCACGATCTGCGCAATCTGCTGGCCTCCGCGCAGCTGTTTCTGGAGCGTCTGGAACATGTGCCGGACCCGACGGTCAGCCGTCTTGCGCCGAAAATCCTGGCAACGCTCGACCGGGCCGTCGGCTACACCCAGGCGGTGATGGCCTATGGCAAGGCCCAGGAGCGTCCGCCCCAGCGCCGTCTTCTGGCGCTGCGCCGTCTTGGCGATGATGTGGCCGATGTGCTGGCTCTGGCCGATCACGGCACGGTAACCTTCGAAAACAAGGTGCCGGAGGAGGTGGAGATCGACGCGGACCCGGAACAGATCTTCCGGGTGCTGCTCAATCTGGTGCGCAACGCGCTTCAAGCGCTGGAAGCGGAGCGGGACAGCAGTCTGATCCGGAGGATCACCCTGGCGGCAGAGCGCGAGGGCGCCTGTGTGCACGTGACGGTGTCCGATACCGGGCCCGGCATTCCGGGCAACATCAAGTCCGCCCTGTTCAAGGCCTTCCATTCCGGCTCGAAAACCGGCGGCGTCGGCCTTGGCCTTGCCATCGTGGCAGAGCTCTTGAAAGCCCATGGCGGCTCCATCCATCTCGACGAAACCCATCCGGGCACCTGCTTCCGGATCGAGGTGCCGGACCGGTCCGCTTGAGGCAGGCCGTGTGTCATAGGGGCTGCCTCAAGCGGCCTGACCTCAAAGATGTCACTGCAAAAGACAAAGCGGTTTAAAGCCATCTGACCACGGCGGCTCTCAGGGGCAGGGCGCGCAGTCCTGTTATGCACAGCCAGGCGGGGCGAGCGGGGAACTGGCAGGTTTCTGCGGGTAGCGCGCTAATGTGACAGTTCCTTGAAAAAAACTTCGAAAAGCCCCTTGCATTCCCTGCCGGACCGCAGTAGGTAAGCGCCCTGTCCGGGGCACACGCCCCGCAGCGCCAAGACGGTCGCAATATTGCCTTAAGGCTTCGACGACACGCTCTTGAGCAGATCAAGCACCGGTAGCTCAGCTGGATAGAGCACCAGACTACGAATCTGGGGGTCGGGGGTTCGAATCCTCCCCGGTGCGCCATCTCACACTGATTGCTTTTAAAACCCTCTAAAACCTTGTGTAGCGCGCAAGATCACTTGGCGCATCGCGCAAGATCACTTGGCTCCCATTTCACACTGACATTTGGGACGAGGCAAGGCAGCGCCCTGGACCGGTGATCCCAGAAAATTTTAGTTTGGTTCATTACCTCGGCGACGGCCGCAATGCGCCGCTATTGTGGATGGAGAGGCCAGCTTCGTTGCTTCCCGAAATCAGACGTTGCCAAAGAAAAGGCAGCCTACTTGATTTGCGCCAAAAGCGGCCATAGCCAACAAGGGCCCAATGCGAGCGAGACTGAATAGTCCCACGACGCCCACATCAGTCTTTGTGGGCGAACAAGAGGCCCATCGGCGACTTTTTGAGTGTATGCGCTGGCGGTACCGAGGACCCGTGGACACCAATATCGGGCACATTCAGCTGTTGACCGGCAAAGATCAGATTTGGATCGGCGATATGCGCATTGAGCGCAAGTAGTTCCGGCAATGAAACGTTGAACTGAGCGGCGATCCCTAACATGGTGTCGCCGGGCCTAATAATATGAATTCCAGTCATTATTACCTCCTGTTAAAATGAAGCGCCTAGGTGGCTTGCACCGAGCCGGGAATGAACTTGTTAGCCAGACCTTCAAGTGTATCGGTGCCGGCATATCCTGCCGCCATCAGCCCGACGAGCACTTCCTTGGTCAAGGCAAGTTTCATCGACGGTTCTGATATGAGAAAGGCAGTCAGCGCGCCGGCAAGAAAGCCAATGAACAAGCTGGTGTAGAAACGGCTTGCGCTGAAACTGGTGGAAAACAGAGTGCCGTTGTTTCCAGCGGCATCCTTGAGTTTTTTCAAGCCGATTGCGGCACGCAGGCCTTGACCCAGCATTCCCATGAGCCCTCCGGCCAACAAGACGGTGGTTACGAGATCTGTTGCTTCAATCGTCACAACAATAGCCTCCTCGAGAACGGCGGCGGGGTTTTACCCTTCCGCTTCTTGTCTTTGGCTATCTCGTTGAAATCATGGTGCGAATTCGTCATCATCGCACCTCAGACTTTCAAGGTCTAACTGTGCGAGATGGCTTTCCCACTCTTCCAGCACCTCAAGGTGGACCTGTCCCGGATTTGTACCGCTCCTTTGACTTGGTATTTTGCCACAAAGGAGAATGTTCATGGCATCACGTCACGGCGCGGAGTTTCGCGCAGAAGCAGTCCGGATA
>NZ_JBSWYG010000019.1:0-132224 GCF_056160985.1 Roseibium sp. AWQ4_290 | reverse complement strand
AAATCGATGAAACACCCCCGGATCAATCCGATCCGGGGCAAAAACGCGGGCCTCATGGCTGAAAGCCGTCGGGACGCCTCAAAATAGCGGGTTGTTGCGGGTGCCCAGCTAAGAAAATGAGCCCCGCGGAAACCGCCAAGTCCATGCTCTGACGCAGCAAATCGCAGCGCCGAGTCCAGGCGCAAGCCTCAAAATGGGCGGCTGGATCAGTAGCATTCCATGACCGCTGCTGCATGTTCAAAAGCCCCATCCGCCAGATCCTGGGCGGAAATCGTGACATAGAGGATGCCCGCATCGCCCCAAAGCCAGTTCATGGCCGTGTCGCTGGCAACATGCAACAGTGTCACATGGGAGGTTGGGCCGGTCTGAGGGGCGGACTGCAAGGCATCAAAGGCCCCGCCGGACCGGTGCGCCCGGTTGTCGTAAAGATGCCGCCAGCAAGGCAGGAACTGCGCCAGAACGTCTTCCGGTACGAGATGCCGCCGCTCCGGATCGGTGTAGTAGTCGGCAACATACTCCCAAAGCCGCAGATGATTGACATCATAAAGGCTCCAAAGGGAGATCTGATCCTCATCGGCTGCAAAGCGCTGCCGGATGCTGCTGAATTCCCCAAAATCCAGAAAGTTGAACTGGCTGGTCCGCGTGTATTTCAGATAGTCCTGAATGCCCCGCCACTCTGCCGGGGTCAACGGAGTGTCCAGCGCGTCCTTGTTGAACTGAGCCCGCATGTCTCGCAGATCGCGCAAGGCGTTCTGGCGCCAGATGTCATTGGCCCTGGCCGCGTCCGCGCAATAGGTGCGCAGGGCCTCGGCAGACGGATAGCGCTCCAGAAGCGCAGCCAGCCGCTTCTGACTGTCGAGCCGCCCCTCCATATGCCGCAGGCGCTCCTGATCGTCTGCCCGCTCCGCCCTGTCCGCTTGCTCCAGAGACAGGCGCAGATCCGCAATGGCCTGCTCCTGCGCGGGAAGGTCCGGCACAAGCCTTGCAAAAGCCTCTGAATCGCGCAGGCCATCCACAACCGTTTCTGGGAGATCAGGCTTCAGCGGATGTTTGGCCAGCCGCGCAGAGATGAACGACAGCACGGCCAGTGCCATGCGCTCGGTGAAAGGGGCAGGTGCGGGCGGGTGCTGGTCGTCCGACACGTCCAGCCGGGCATAAAGCGTGCTGGCAAACCCCTCAGGCGTCACTTTCAGTCCCTTCGGATCCGGAATGGCATTGGGCACCATCACCAGATCCAGCGGCCAGCGGCGCCATAGGGCCGGCACGTCGCCGGTTCCCTGCAGATAGCCATAGTCAGACCCCGCGCAGACCCCGTCATGCACCGGCCCGAGATCTTCCGGCGGCTGGCGTTCCACGCCAAGGGTCCTTGTGTGAATGACCCGGCAGCCATTGCCGTTGCCATCGAGTGCGCAGGTTCTGGGATTGACGAAAAACAGCAGCCAGCCATCGCGCGGCCCAAGCCCGCCCCACAAGTCCTCGGGAAGATCGGAGCAGCAGAGCTGCGCCAGAAAATGCAAGGGCACATCTCCCTTGTGCAGCTGGTCCGGCATGGTGGCCCGGGGCCAGGGCACGGTTTCCGGCATCATCGGCAGGCCGCCGAACCAGGAACGCGGCGATTCATCGGACCGGATCGGCACCTGCCGCCGAAGCACCGCCGAGACGGTTTCCACCACCTGGATCGGTTCGGCCAGCGCAGTCGCGCCTCCCGAAATCCGCACCCCGGTACCACAATCGAAGTGCGGCTCGGGCAGAGAAGGGACGTCCGGCACAGGCTGGGCGTAAGCCTGTCGGGCCCGTCCAGCCTGACCGGCGACAGCGCCTCCGGCCCGCCGGAGCCGTTTCAAGGCCCGGAATTCACTTTGGGCGAGCACCGCCTGCACCCGGTCGGTCCCAACAAACAACTCCGCTGCCTGCCGCCTGCGGCGGCGGCCGATCAAGAATTCGCGCAGACCAGACAAAAGCAACCAGAATATGAAAGTAAATATGATTAAAATTAAAAGCAAAACAGAAACAAACAAAATTCCTGATTCATCGGTAAAACTAACAGTCATTACATCTTCCAGGCATCGTTTCTTTCCGTAAATCACTTATGTATTAAAATATTAAGGCGTCGTAAATTCTGTTTTACGGATTTTATAGTTCGTCAAATCTAGGAAAAACTTTGAAAAATCAACAAACCACAACGGGCCCCGAAGGGCCCGCACAACTCAAGTTTCAACAGAGATCAAGCCGGATCAGCCCGCCACAAGATTGCGGAGCACGTAGTGCAGGATGCCGCCTGCCTTGATGTATTCCAGTTCGTCCTCCGTATCGACACGGCACAGGCATTCGATGGTTTTCGTGGTGCCGTCCTCATAGGTGACCTCCACATCCATCATCTGGCGCGGCTTGATATCGGCGACGCCGGTGATGGTGACCCGCTCCGTGCCTCGAATGCCATGGGACTGCCAGCTCTCCCCTTCCTTGAAGGTGAGCGGCAAGACGCCCATGCCCACCAGGTTGGAGCGGTGAATGCGCTCAAACGACTGTGCGATGACGGCACGCACACCGAGCAGCTTGGTGCCCTTGGCGGCCCAGTCCCGTGACGAGCCGGTGCCGTATTCCTTGCCTGCAAAGACAACCAGCGGCGTGCCGGCGGCCTTGTATTCCATACAGGCGTCGTAGATCCACTCCTTCTTGCCATTCTTCATGGTTACCCCGCCTTCAACGCCGGGCACCATCTGGTTCTTGATGCGGATATTGGCGAAGGTACCGCGCATCATGACCTCATGATTGCCCCGGCGCGAGCCGAAGGAGTTGAAGTCCTTGCGGGCCACCTGATGCTCGCTCAGATACTGGCCTGCCGGGCTTTCCGCTTTTATGGCACCCGCCGGGGAAATGTGGTCGGTGGTAATGCTGTCCAGAAAGAGCCCCATGACCGCTGCGCCGTTGATGTCTTCCAGCGGTTTGGGCTCCATGGTCATGCCCTCGAAATAGGGAGGGTTCTGCACATAGGTCGAGGAGACCGGCCAGCCATAAGTCAGGCCGCCTTCCACCTTGATCGCCTGCCATTGCGCATCTCCTTTAAAGACGTCGCCATAGCGTTCGCGGAACATCTCCTCGGTAATGGACGCCCGGATCAGACTGGTGATTTCCTCCGCCGTTGGCCAGATATCCTTCAGATAGACCGGATTGCCGTCCTGATCTTCGCCCAGCGGGTCTTTGGTGATGTTGATGTTCATGCTGCCCGCAATGGCATAGGCCACCACCAGGGGCGGTGATGCCAGATAATTGGCACGCACATCCGGATTGACCCGGCCTTCGAAATTGCGGTTGCCCGACAGGACCGAACAGGCGATCAGGTCATGGTCGGTGATCACCTGCGAGTAGGCCGGATCGAGCGGACCGGAATTGCCGATACAGGTGGTGCAGCCATAGCCGGCCAGGGTGAAGCCGAGTGCGTCCAGATCCACCTGCACGCCGGCCTTGGCCAGATAGTCGGTCACCACTTGGGAGCCCGGCGCCAGCGATGTCTTGACCCAGGGTTTGACCTTGAGACCTTTTTTCAATGCATTACGGGCCACCAGCCCGGCCCCGATCAGAACCGAGGGGTTGGAGGTGTTGGTGCAGGAGGTGATGGCCGCAATCACCACATCGCCATTGCCCAGCTCATGATCCTTGCCCGGCACCGGAACGCGCGTTGTCATCGCATCGGCCTTATTGAACTCCTCGGCCATGGTTGTGGCAAAGCCTTCGGCCGCATCGGCCAGATTGATCCGGTCCTGCGGGCGTTTCGGGCCGGAGATGGAGGGAACAACCGTGGAAATATCCAGTTCCAGCGTATCGGTGAAGTCCGGCTCCTCGCCGCCGGAGCGGAACATGCCCTGGGCCCGGGCATAGCTTTCCACCAGAGCCACCCGTTCCTTGTCGCGGCCGGTCGCTTCCAAATATTTGAGCGTATCGCTGTCCACCGGGAAGAAGCCGCAGGTTGCTCCGTATTCCGGGGCCATATTCGCAATAGTGGCCGCATCTTCGAGCGACAGATTATCGAGGCCCGGGCCATAGAATTCGACAAATTTGCCGACAACGCCCTTCTGGCGCAGCATTTCGACCACCCGCAGCACCAGGTCGGTGGCGGTGATGCCGTCATTCAGCTTGCCGGTCAGCCTGAAGCCGATCACTTCCGGGATCAGCATGGAAATCGGCTGGCCAAGCATGGCCGCCTCCGCTTCGATGCCGCCGACACCCCAGCCCAGAACCGCCAGACCGTTGACCATCGTGGTATGGGAATCCGTGCCAACCAGCGTATCCGGATAGGCAATGGTCTCGCCGCCCTCCTCCCGGGTCCAGACCGTCTGGGCCAGATATTCCAGATTGACCTGATGGCAGATGCCGGTGCCGGGCGGGACCGCGCGGAAGTTGTCAAAGGCGGACTGACCCCAGCGCAGGAACTCGTACCGTTCCCGGTTGCGCTCATATTCCAGATCCACATTCTTCTTGAAGGCATCCTGCGTGCCGAAATAGTCGATCATCACCGAATGGTCGATCACCAGATCAACCGGCACCTGCGGATTGACCTTTTCCGGATCCCCGCCCAGCTTGACGGCGGCATCGCGCATTGCCGCCAGATCCACCACCGCCGGAACACCGGTAAAATCCTGCATCAGGACCCGGGCAGGGCGGTAGGATATTTCGTGGGAGGACGTGCGGGTTGTCAGCCATTGGGCACAGGCAAGAATGTCTTCCCTGGTCACCGTGCGCCCGTCTTCAAAGCGCAGCAGGTTTTCAAGCACCACTTTCAGCGAGAATGGCAGTCTGGAAACCCCGTCGAGGCCGTTCTTTTCGGCCTCGGGAATGGAAAAGTAAGTGTAGGTTTTTCCCCCGACCTGCAGGGTCTTTTTGGATTTGAAGCTATCAAGGGACTGGGTCACGGCGTGCGATCTCCTTAAGGGTCCGTGGCCTCCGCGCCGTCTCCGGGCGGCGGCCTGTCACAATCTCTGGTCGCTCCGCCTTGGGAGCTCTTGCCCGTTTCGGGCCTTTTTTGGATCGGCCCGTTTCAGGCCTTTGTTTTGTGCCGGCGCGCCAGACAGTCACAGCTTATCCTTGAGGTCACGCCGCTTTGCCGCCCCATCAGAATACTCAGGCCCGGTCTTTAGAACACCTGCTCCAGCCCCCAGAAAATGGGGCTGACAGCCTCCTGCTGCAAGGAGTTGACCGGTGATTGTTGAAGCGCTTCCCTATATTGCATACAAAAGTATACAAAATCAAGATCCTTCTGGATTCATACCAAGCGCAGCTGATCCTGACCCATCTGCCCGCGCTATGTATAAAGTATGTCCCAATATTTCCAGAACCGCGTGTGCGGCAAAAAACTCACAGTCCTCGCCCGCCGTAAAAAGATCGGCAAGGCTACCTACCCTTCTGGTAACCGGCAGGTTATGGTGCCTTTAATCCGCACTCGGTATCAAATGCATCATGCGTCTTTTTTTGATTATTGCGTTTGTCTTCGGCCTTGCCGCCTCAGCATTTCAAGCCAGCGCCCAAACCCCGGCACAAGACCCTGTCGAGATCGACGACGCCGGGAAGGCTTATCTGAACGCAGTCCGCCTGCGCGGGATCTCCACAGACGTGAGCTATTACGACCCTGACGGACCCGCGCCCGCGCTGGACACACAGCAACAACCCGAAACAGAAAAGCAGGACGAGACAAGCCCGGAGAGGGTCACCATGTCCCGCTGGACCGTGGGTCTCATCGCTGGTCTTTTCCTGGCCGGGATTGTCTATGTGATCCTGCGCTTTGGCGGCGACATTGCCATTTCCCTGGACCGGGACGCGGCCAACCCGGACCGGCAGCGGCGGCACATGAAGGGGGCTCCCCCGGCCTGGGCGGAAAAGCTGGGCTCCTTTCAGGACATCATGAAGATTGAGGACCGGCGCCGCGCCCTGGTGCTCCTGACCCAGAAACTGCTGGCAACGCTTGCCACCGGCCACGGCGTTTTGATGCAGCGCAGCTGGACCGCGCGCGACACGATTGGCCACATTCCGCTTCAGCCCGCACAGCAGTCCCTGTTGCGCAGCCTCGTCCTGACCAGCGAGCGGGTGCAGTTCGGCGACCGGGACGTGTCCGAGGACGAGTTCAGCGCCCATGTCTCCTCCTGTCAGCAACTGCTTTCGGCCGGCACCGCATGAGCCAGACCGACACCAGCCCACGCGCCGGCGGCCCGCGTCTTGAGGTGGTGGCCATTGCCGCGATCTGTGTGATCGCGCTTCTGGGGCTTTGGTATGTGCTGTCCCAGCGCCAGCAGAGCCTGCGCAGTTCGGCAGCCGGTCTGGATGGATTGCAGGTTTGGCTCACCGCCAATGGGGTCAACAGTTACAATTTTGCCGGCGGCTGGCCGATTGACGAAACATCGGTCGATCTTCTGATCCTGCCAATTTATGATACGGCGCTTGGCATCGCACGCGAGCGCCCCACCACAAAGGAAGCCTTGCTGGAGCAGCAGGACGAATATGACCTTGATCCGGTCCAGATCCGGCTCAAGGCACATAAAGTCCCGACCCTGCTCGTGCTGCCCAAATGGCGAAGCGGCATGCGCCTCACCGGCCGGGCGCATCCGGTTTTGTTACTTGAGGCCAAACGGGTCGAACAAACCCTTGCCGCCCTGACCAGAGGCACACCGGAGCTGACCCAGTCCGCAAGCCCGTTCACCCCCTTCCGTTTTAAAGACCCGCAGGGCCGCAACCTGACGGCTGAGATCTACAGTCCGCAGACCTTCAAGAACGCGGACTGTACCCCCTTGATCGGAAGCCCCTCCGCCATGATCCTGGCGGACTGCCCGCTCAAGATCGGGAAAGATGAACAGGAAGACGGCGGCCGCAACCGTGTGCTGATCCTGTCAGACCCGGATCTGATAAACAATCACGGCTTGCGCCTTGGCGACAATGCCCGGATCGCCCTTGGCTTTCTCTCTGAGCGGAAGGACGAGGGCAACATCGTGATCGATTACAGCCGCAGTTCCTGGCTGCGCGATCCGCGCTCCGAACCGGAACGTGAGCGCACCTGGTCAGACCTTGCCCGCTTTTTCGCCCCCCCCTTCCTGATCCTGTGGCTCGGCGCCGGCCTGCTTCTGATCCTGTTTATGTGGCGGGCCGCGCTGCGCTACGGCCCCGTTCTCCGTGAGCGCACCGGCCAGGGGGCCAGCAAGGCGCTTGCGGTGGCCGCCCGGGCGCGGCTGATGCGCCTGACAGGTCAGGACGGCGCGCTGGTGCGCGACTATGTGGCAGCGCGGATTGCCGCGGCCGCCGCCGCTCATTTCGGCCCGGCCCATGCCCGGCACTATTCCCGGCAGGACACGTTCCTGGGCTATGCGGAACGGCAATATCCGGCTGAAGCCCCGAGGCTTCGTGCTGTACTGGACCAGGTGCGTGACCTGCCCGCCCGTATTTCACCTGCGGATGCCATTCACCTTATTGACGAATTCGAACAGGTTTTGGAGCAAATCACCCATGACGCTTGAAGTCCTCCGCCAACGGACGGATGCCCTGAGAGCCGAGATCGGACGCACGGTTCTCGGTCAGGAGAACATCATCGACCTCCTGCTGATCGCCCTGTTCGCCCGTGGCCATATCCTGCTGGAAGGCCCTCCGGGCACCGCAAAGACCTTGCTGGCGCGCAGCTTCTCCGCCGCGCTCGACCTTGAGTTCGGCCGTATCCAGTTCACCCCGGACCTGATGCCCGGCGATGTTCTGGGAACCTCCATTTTCGATTTCAGAACCAACGCCTTCGTGCTGACCAAGGGCCCGGTCTTTTCCCAGGTGCTCCTGGCCGACGAGATCAACCGGGCCCCACCCAAGACCCAGGCCGCCCTGCTGCAAGCCATGAACGAGCGTATGGTCAGCATTGACGGCACGGACCACTCGCTGGGCTCCGATTTCATCGTGGTGGCCACACAGAACCCGATTGAGCAGCAGGGCACCTATCCCCTGCCCGAAGCCCAGCTCGACCGGTTCCTGTTCAAGCTCATGATCGACTTCCCCCCCGAGGCGACCGAGATGGCCATCCTGCGCCAGCACGCCGCCCAGCCGCTGGAAGCGGGCAGCGAAACCTCTGGCCTGTCCAAGGTGCTGGACGCGGCAGCCCTTTCGGAAACCAGAGCGCTGATCGACGGCATCATCCTGAAGGACGACATTCTCGCCTATATCCTGCGTTTGGTACGCGCGACCCGGGAGAACCCGGAAATCGCCTTTGGTGCGTCCACCCGGGCGGCCGACGCGCTGGTCAGCGCCACACGGGCCGCCGCAGCCCTCAACGGGCGCGACTTCGCGATTCCCGACGATGTCAAACGGCTTTTCATCCCCGCGCTGCGCCACCGGATCGTACTGGGCCCGGCGGCCGAAATTGAAGGCCGCAGCTCCGATCAGGTCCTGGACAACATTCTCAACCAGATTGAGGCCCCCCGCTGATCCGGCCCTCCAAAAGACTGCTCGCGCTGGGAACGGGCGCCCTGTTGATCTCGCTGTTTCTGATCCTGGCGAGTACGGCCCTGCGCGACCTGGCACTGCTGCCCTGGCTGCTGCTTGGGCTGGCCGTGGCCTTCGACATGGCCACGTCCTTGAAGCGTCCGCAAAACCTGTCATTCGAGGCGCCACCGGACATCTTTGTCGGCGAAACCACCCAGCTCCAGCTGCGCCTGGACCACGCACCGCAGGCGCTGCAGGCCAAGCTTGACTGGCCCGACGGCCTCAGCGGCGGCCGGATCATTCCGTTTCAGACCGGGCCGGGCGGCTCTGCCGCCGCGACTGTGCCCGTGCGCGCGGTCCGTCGCGGTCTGTGGCCGCTGGACCATCTGTGGCTGTTCTGGGGGTCCCGCTTCGGCCTGCTGGAATTTGTTCCCCGGCTGAAGCTGGGGGCCACCTTGCGGGTCATTCCCAACATCCGTCAGATCCAGTCCGGCGAGATCACCACCACGGTGCTGTCGACCCTTTACGGGGTCAAGGACAACCGGGCGCTTGGGGAGGGCTCGGAATTTCATCAGCTCCGCGACTTCATTCCGGGAATGGACATCAAGTCGATCGACTGGAAACGCTCCGCCCGGCGCCGCTCGCTGGTGGCCAAGGAGCTGCGGGCCGAGCGCAACCATCATGTGATCATCGCGCTCGACAACGGCTACCTGATGCGCGAGGAAATCGGCGGCCTGCCGAAGATCGACCATGCGGTGACCGCAGCCCTTGCCACCGCCTGGGCGGCCGCTGTCGGCGGGGATCTGGTCGGCTATTATTCCTATGATGTGCGCCCGCGCACCTTTTCAGCGCCCGCGCCCGGGCGGACCGCCTTTGCCCGCTTGCGCAACTGGACGGCGGAGCTGTCCTATGTGAGCCGCGAAACCAACCACACCCTGGCGTTGACCGAGCTGAATGCGCGCACGCCCAAGCGCAGCCTGATCATCGTCTTCACCGATTTCATCGACACCACATCGGCCGAACTCCTGATCGAGAATATCGGTATTCTGGCCAAGCGCCATTTGCTGATCTTCGTGGCGATCCGCGATCCCGATCTGGAGGCCATGGTTGAAACCGCGCCGGATGATCTGGAAGGGGCGGCAATGCTGGTGGCGGCCAACCAGTCGATCCACGAGCGCCGCCTTGTGCTCGAACGGCTGGCCCGCCTGGGGGTCACCATTGTCGATGCCAAACCCAACACGGTCACCGCCCGGCTTATTTCAGCCTATCTGGATATCAAGGCGCGGGAGATGATTTGATGAACAATCAGGATCTCATGCGCTCCGCGCGGTTCCGGAAAGAGCGGGAGGCGGACTGGCAACGGTTGGAGCGGCTGGTTCTTGCCGCTGAACGCATGGGGCTGCAGCATATGGACTATGCCCAGGCCCGGGATCTTGCCTCGCTCTACCGGCAGGCGACCACGTCCCTGGCCATCGCCCGCGAAATTTCCCTCGACAAGGCCCTGCTCGGCTATCTGGAAGCCCTGACCGCCCGCGCCTATCTGTGTGTCTACGCCCCCCAGGAGCGTCTGGGCGGCCTGTTCCAAAAATTCTTCACCCGCAGCGCGCCCCAGGCCATGCGCCGGTCCTGGCCTTTCCTTCTGGTCGGTTGTCTGACCATGGCACTCGGGGTGCTGGCCGGCTATTTGCTCTATTTCGAAAGCCAGGACTGGTACTACGTGTTCATGCCGTCGGAACTGGCTGGCGGGCGCGGCCCGGATGCAACGGCCGAAGCCCTCAGGGCCGTGATCTATGATGAAGACCCGGATTCCTCGGGCCTTGGCGCCTTTGCCTCCTACCTCTTTTCCCACAACACCCGCATTGCGATCTTTGTGTTCGGCCTTGGGGTCTTTGCCTGCTTCCCCGCCCTCCTGCTGACCTTTTACAACGGCCTGATGCTGGGGGCGTTCCTGGCCCTTCATGTGGACCGGGGCCTTGGCCCGGACATTGCCGGCTGGCTGTCCATCCACGGCGTGACGGAACTGTCGGCCATCTGCATTGCGTGTGCAGGCGGGGTGCAACTGGGAACAGCGCTGCTCTTTCCCGGAGAGTCCTCCCGGATTGCGGCCCTGCGCCATGCGGGCCGGGATGCGCTCAAACTGGCGCTTGTGGCCGCGTTGATGCTGCTGGTTGCCGCCTTTCTGGAAGGCTTCGGCCGTCAGCTGGTTCAGGACATTTCGATGCGCTTCATCATCGGCTGGGGCATTGGTCTGTTGTGGCTGACCTGGTTTGTGTTTGGCGGGCGGGAGCACAGATGATCCTGAAGCTGCGCAAAAAGACCCCCGGACAAAACAAGCCGCCCCGGGATCAGCTGATGCCCCCGGAGGGCGTGCCCCTGACCATGCAGATTGCCGGGGTCGGGGTCCGGCTTGGCGCCCAGACCCTGGATATTGTCCTGACGGTTCTCGCCTTTGGCAGCTTCATGGTCGTGCTCGCCTTTGTCGGCATCACGGCCCCCCACACGATCACCGCCATCGGTGCGCTGTTGTTTTTCGCCATCCGCGTTCCCTATTACATTCTCACCGAACTGCTGTGGAACGGCCAGACCCTCGGCAAGCGGATCATGAAGATCAAGGTTGTCTCCCATGACGGCGGACCGCTGACGACCCATGCGCTGGTTCTGCGCAATATGATGAAGGAGGCGGAAGTCTTCCTGCCTGGCACCCTTGTCCTGATGCTGGATGCCGACTCTCCGGTTGCCTCTCTTCTGGCCTTCGGCTGGATCCTGACCTGCCTCCTGATCCCCGCATTCGATCGCTACAAGCGTCGCCTTGGCGACATGATGGCGGGAACCCATGTCATCCACCTGCCTGTTCCGGTCCTGCTGAAGGATCTGGCCAGCGAGGCCAGGGTGCTGGACACGAACCGCAAGGAATTCGTGTTCCTGTCCCACCAGCTGGACCATTACGGCGCATTCGAGCTGCAGACGCTTGAAACCCTGCTACGGGCCCAAAGCAGCGCACCCGGTGGCGACAGCGCCGCCCAGCGCGCCCAGACCATCGCTGCCATTGTGGAGAAGATCCGCAAGAAAATCGGCTATGCCCAACCGGTCCCCCCCGCTGACCGGTTGAAATTCCTTCAGGCCTTCTACAAGGCCCAGCGCGAACACCTGGAACAGCGTCAGCTCTTCGGTGACCGGCGCCAGAACAAACATTATGCAACGGAAGGGAACGGCTCATGAGCTTCGTGACCAGACCTTGCCGCCCCCTCTCTGAAAACCCGTCCTCCTCAAAACCAAAGCCTTTTCCATTCTCTTAATACCAGTGACTTTTCTGCAAAGGACCCACCCCATGACCGATATGTCCGCCCGCCTGCCCAAAGCGCCGCTCGGAATTGGTTCACTCGTTGGCGAGAGCTTTTCCATCCTGTTCGGCAAATTTCCGCAGATCTTTCTGATCGCCTTCGGCCCCAGCCTGGTCGGCCTGATCCTGTCCGGGGCCTTGCTCGGCTTCAGCGTCGTTCTTGGCACCAGCGCCCCGGACCTCAGCGCTCCAGGGGCCGGTTTCGGCTTTGCGGTCTTACTGACAATCCTTATTTCCATTGTTGTCTACGGGATCACGACAGCGCTCCTGATCCAGCTGGCCTATGACGCCAAGCTGGGGCGGCCCATTCAACTGGGGCGGTATTTCGGTCCCGCCATGGCCGCGCTCGTCCCGCTTGTCGTGCTCGGGCTTGTGGTCGGCATTCTCTTCATGCTTGGCCTGATCGCCCTCGTCATCCCCGGCCTCTGGGTCTATGCGGTGTTTGCCGTTGTGGCGCCTGCAGTGATTATCGAAAATGCCGGGTTCAAGGCCATGAGCCGCAGCCGCGAACTGACCAAGGAATACCGCTGGCCCATTGTCGGCGCGATTGTGCTGCTGATGATCATTTCCATCTTGATCAATATTGTCGCCGAATTCCTGACCGGCATCATCTCCGCCATTTTCGGAAGCTTGATCCTGGACATCATCCTGTCTGCAGCCATTTCTACAATCGGCGCCGGCCTTGGCAGCATTCTGGTGGCATTGATCTATGCCCGCCTGCGCGAAATCAAGGAAGGTGTCAGTGTCGGCCAGATTGCGGCCGTTTTCGACTGATACGCACCAAACCGGACGGCAATGCTTCCGCAGCGTTTTTTTTGCAGCAGACATCGCCGTCCGGCTTTTGTTTTGAGTGAATACGGATCTCGTTTGATAGAAGTCTATTTTTGCACTTTTTAAGGAGGACTATCCCTTGGCAGATATAGCGCTAGACCAGCCCAAAGCCCCGCTTGGCGTCGGCACCCTCATCAGGGACAGCTTTTCCATCCTGTTCGGCAAGTTTATCCAGGTCATTCTGATCGGCTTTTTCCCGACCCTGATCGGATTTCTGATTTCCGGTCTCCTGATCGGCTTCAATGCGGCGCTTGGCCTGGAAACGCCTCAAAACCCAGGAGCTGCCAGCATCTTTGCGAGTCTCCTGTCCATCGTGGTCAGCATGGTTGTCTATGCCATCACGACCGCGCTGCTGGTACAACTGGCCTATGACGCCAAACTGGCCCGTCCGATTCAGATTGGCCGCTATGTCGGCCCGGCCCTCAGCGTTGTCGTCCCCCTGACGGTGATGAGTATCATCCTGACCATTCTCTCCGGCATCGGCCTCGCGTTGTTCATTGTTCCCGGCATCTGGATCTATGCCGTTTTCTCTGTCTTCGCCCCGGTTGCGGTGATTGAGCGGGCCGGGTTCGGGGCCATGATCCGCAGCCGTGAACTGACCAAAGAATACCGCTGGCCGATTGTCGGAGCGCTGATCCTGGCCGCCCTTCTCTCCATGATCCTCTCGCTCGCCGCCTTCTTTGTGGTCGGGCTCATCGCGTCTATCGGCACTCTTGGGCTTGTGATCGGGGTCATTCTGTTCACCGGAATTTCCGCACTGGGCGCAGGCTATACCAGTGTGCTGCTTGCCCTGATCTATGCCCGCCTGCGCGAGATCAAGGAAGGCGTCAATGTCGACCAGATCGCAGCCGTGTTCGACTGACGCTCCCCAAACCTGCCCAGCAAAACCGGTTCTGGCTTTTGCTGAAACCGCGTAGATGTAAATACAAACAGAACGTGCATATCCCGATCTCTGCGAAAAAGGGGGTATGCGCTCCCCGGCCGCCGCGTTCCTGCGCGGCGGCTCTCCGGGCCCGGCATCGGATCCAAAACGACCCCTCCCCCACGAGCCTCAAAGCAAACAGGTTTTTTCAACGTGCAACAACCAACGGACACGACTGCGGATATCGCCTCTTCCGATATGGAAACCCCCAGTGACGCGGGTCAACCTGCAGCGGCACCGGTCGTTTCCCCAAAAGACCATCTCGGAGTTGGAACGCTGGTCAATGAGAGCTTTTCACTTCTCATCAGGAACGCCTTCAAAGTCATTCCTGTCTGCGCCATCCCGCTCTCGCTGGCCATCCTTCCCTACTACATGCTGTCGTCCAGTTTCAGTAAAATAGGCCTTTCAGCCCCCTCTCTCAGCAATTTCGGGTATTTGCCGGCTCTTATTGTCGTGCTTCTTGGCATTGGCCTCGCCCTTTCGCTTTCCGCAGCCTGCATTTCCAAAATGACTGCCAACATCAAACGGCAAAGCTCAGAACCTTTCTGGCGGCAGCTGGCGCCAGCTTTAAAGGCAACACCCAGTATCTTTCTGACAGGGGTCGCCGCTTGCTGTGTCCTGGCGCTGGCTCAGATCGCCATGGCCGCCTTGATCAGCATTTCGCAGCTGTTCGCAGTTCTAACCATCCCCGCCATCGCAGCGCTTTATCTTTGGTTTGTGGCTGCCTGCTGTCTGATCCCCGCTGCAGCGGTGATCGAAAAGGCCGGGTTTGGCAGCGCAAAACGCAGCATCCAACTCACAAAAGGCTATCGGCTCCAGGTTCTTTTAGCTCTTTTTGTCGCGTCTGTCAGCACGATCCTGATGCAACTCGGACTGTCCGTTGTGGAGACGCTGCTGACACTGGTTGTCACCAAATTCTCGTTTGGAGCGGCCGTCGCAATCAAGGTTGTTACCAGTATCAGTATATTGGCACTGATGATCGGGTTTATGGTCGTTGTGACCACGCTCCTCTATCTGCGCCTGCGCGAGATCAAGGAAGGCGGCGGGCTTGACCAGATGGAAGCCGTTTTCGAGTGACCAGGTCTTGAGCTTTGGGGCCGTTTCTCCAGGACCTCAATCCGGTTTCCGTAAACACCGCCCCCAATTGTTTCCGGATTTGATACCGATTAAGGCAAGCGAATTTGCTTGCATGCTACCTGCCTGAAAACCTAACAAGACATGTGGTTGCCTCACGCGGAGCGCTGTTCTGAAACTCATAGCCGAAAACCTATCCATTGACCGGGGCGGACGCCGGGTGTTTCAGGATCTGTCCTTTATGCTGGACCAGGCAACGGCGCTGATCGTGACCGGCGCCAATGGCATCGGCAAATCCTCGCTCCTGCGCACCCTGGCCGGACTGGTGCCGCTGACCGGCGGAACCTTGCACCTGGACGGCTGCGACGCCGGTAAGCCAATGCACGAGCACGCCCACTATTTCGGCCATCAGGACGCGGTCAAACCGGCGCTGTCCGTTCTGGAGAACCTGAGCTTCTGGCAAAGCTTCACAGCGCCCAGCCAGGGTGAACTGTTTACGGGCGACACCACCCCCCCTCTGGCCACCCTCAACAGGCTCGGCATCGGGCACACCGCCCATTTGCCCGCCGCCTATCTGTCTGCCGGGCAAAGGCGGCGGCTTTCGCTGGCCCGTCTGCTGGTGACCCCGCGCCCGCTCTGGCTGATGGATGAACCCACCTCCGCCCTCGACAAGGCGTCCGAACAGCTCCTGCTTGGCCTTATGTCAGCGCATCTTGCCGATGGCGGACTGATCGTGACCGCAACCCATACCGATCTTCCCCTCTCCCCGGCCAGGGTGCTCCATCTGGCCGCAGCCAATCAGAACCGGGCAGTTAGTGCGGAGGATCTGCCATGACCCCTGGCTGGGCCTTGGCGCTGTTCCGGCGCGACTTGCGCCTTGCCGTGCGCATTGGCGGCAGTGCCCTGGTCGGTGTGCTGTTCTTTCTGGCGGTCGTGACCGTCATTCCCTTCGGCGTCGGACCGGATCTCAATCTGCTGGCACGGATCGGCCCGGCCATCCTGTGGATCGGTGCCCTTCTGGCCAGCCTGCTCGGACTGGACCGGCTGTTTCAGGCGGACAGGGAGGATGGCACTCTGGATCTGATGCTGATGGCCGGCCGGCCGCTTGAGCTGGTGGTGCTGATCAAATGCCTGGCCCATTGGGTCGCAACGGGCCTGCCTCTGGTTGCCGCTGCCCCGCTTCTGGGCCTCTTTCTCAATCTCGACCCGGTGTCCATGGGCGCCGTCACCCTGACCCTGCTGGCCGGAACGCCTGCCCTGACGCTGATTGGCGCCATCGGCGCAGCCCTGACCGTCTCCCTGCGCCGGGGGGGCCTGCTGCTGGCCGTGCTGGTCGTGCCTCTGGCCATTCCGGTCCTGATCTTCGGCGTCAGCGCGGCAGACGCGGCCATTCACGACCCCGTGCCCTTCATGACGCCGTTCCTGATCCTGTGCGCCCTGACACTGATCTCCACCGTGGTCGGACCGGTCGCCTCCGCAGCAGCCCTGCGGTTTTCCGCCGATTAAGACAGGACCAGAGGGCGGGAACGGCGGGACAGCCTCCGCGCCCTGTCAGGAGTGGGGCGGGGCCTCAACCCATCACATTTGCGCTATCTGGCAAGCGCAGGGTTTGCAGCGCCGCTGCTGCGCGCGCTGCCCTGAAAGACCAGCGCCTCATTCATAGCGGAATTTCGCTATCGATCAGCCCCCTTGGACGGTCGTCCCCGAAAAGCGTCGGCACGTTTGACCAAACGCAATGCGCCGCAGCAAAGCCTCTTCCATTGAAGTTGCAGGGAGAGTGACGTAAATAAGACGCTATGGCATTTTGGGAATATGCAAATCCGACCCGCTTTTTGAGACTGGTGCAGGCTGTCCTGCCCTGGCTGACGGGCCTGTGTGTGCTGACCTTCGCCGCCGGGCTTTATATGGCCTTTTTCACAGCTCCCCAAGACTACCAGCAGGGCAACACGGTGCGCATCATGTTCATTCATGCGCCGGCCGCATGGCTCTGCATGATGTGCTATTCGGTGATGACCCTGTCCTCCATCGGCACGCTTGTATGGAAACACCCTCTGGCCGATGTCTCCGCCAAAAGCGCCGCGCCGATCGGCGCGGCCTTCACCTTCATGGCGCTGGTCACGGGATCCTTGTGGGGCAAACCCATGTGGGGCACCTATTGGGTCTGGGATGCGCGCCTGACCTCGGTTCTGGTGCTGTTCCTCATGTATCTCGGCCTGATGACCCTGTGGCGGACGATGGATGACCCGATCAAGGCAGGCAAGGCCGCTGCGGTGCTCACCCTTGTCGGCGCTCTCAATCTGCCCGTCATCAAGTTTTCGGTCGACTGGTGGAACACACTGCACCAGCCTGCAAGCGTTGTCCGGCTGGACGGGCCAACGATTCACCCGACCCTCCTGTGGCCGCTTCTGGTCATGGCCACCGCCTTTACCCTGCTCTTTGTGGTCCTGCACCTGATGGCGATGCGCAATGAAATCCTGCGCCGCCGGGTGCGTACCCTGCGCAGGCGGGCCGCAGAACAATCGGTTTCCGGCCCCGCCTCGGCGGCACCCCAGGCTGCGGAGTGAGCACATGGATTTTGGACCCCATACCGGTTTTATCCTGGCCTCCTACGCCCTCTGCCTTTTGACGGTGCTCGGGCTGATCCTGTGGGTCCGGATTGACAAAGCCCAGCAGGAGCGCGCTCTGAAGGACCTGGCCGAGCAGGGCATTTCCCGTGCCCGGCCCACAGACACATGACAGACATGGACAGACACGGCCCGCACGACACCCCTCCTCAGGACGCCCCCCCGGAGACCATATCGGAGACCATACCGCCGCACACGGACACAGCCTCTGCGGCGGAAAAACGTCCTCTGCCGGTACTGGTGCTGCTGCCGCTGATCGTCTTTGCCGCGCTGGCCGGTCTGTTTCTGTTTCAACTGACCCTGGGCAATGATCCCCAGACCATCCCCTCCGCCCTGATCAACAAACCCGCCCCGGATTTTGCCCTGACGGCCGTTCCGGGCCTCACCCGGAACGGGGCCGGGGTCCAGGGATTCGCCAAAAGCGATCTGCTTGGAAAAGTCTCTGTCGTGAATGTCTTTGCCTCCTGGTGCGTGCCCTGTCGGCAGGAACACCCCTTGCTGGAAGATCTGGCCAAGGTTGACGGCATTCAGCTTTTGGGCATCAACTACAAGGACAAGCCGGAAAATGCCCGGCGGTTTTTGGGCAGTCTGGGCAATCCCTACGATCTGATCGGTGCCGACCCGGCGGGCCGGACCGCCATCGACTGGGGTGTCTACGGGGTTCCCGAGACGTTCGTGATCGATGCTGACGGCATCATCCGCTACAAATTCATCGGCCCGCTGACCCCGGTCGCCTACCGGGACCAATTCCTGCCCGAACTGGCCAGGATCATTGCACGGAACCGGTAACGGACCTGCGCCTTTCAAACACAATTCCGCGAATTCCTGATGAAAGCCCTCAAAGTCACCCGCTCGTGACTCGCGATTGAAGGCCCGGTTGCATATTTTACGGGGAAACAAGAATAGGATTCGTTCCAAATGGTGTGTCTTGCTCCCCGGAAGCCTTTGCGGGCCTTACGGACAATGCTCTTCGCCGCCGCCAGTCTGGCCGGGGTTTTTGCCCTGGTGCCTCTTGCTGCGGCCCAGCCTCAAAAAGTGGTGGAACTGTTCACCAGCCAGGGCTGTTCGTCCTGTCCGCCGGCAGACCGCCTCGCCGAACGGCTCAGCACGGAGGAAAAGGATCTCCTGACCATCCTGCTGCCCGTTGACTACTGGGACTATCTCGGCTGGAAGGACACGCTTGCCAGCCCGGCCAATTCCCAGCGCCAGCGTGCCTATGCGGCCCAGCGCGGCGACCGCTCCGTCTATACGCCGCAAATGGTCATCAACGGCGAGGAACATGTGATCGGCAGCCGGGAGCAGGATCTGCGTGCTGCGCTCGCGCGCACCCAGCCTTTTACCGCACAGGTCGATTTGAAGATCACCGACCGGGTTGTCCAGGCAAAAGTGGACGGCATATTGCCAACGGGCACCAAGATGGCCACGGTCTATTTCATGCGCATCAAGGATGAGGCCACGGTCGATATCGGCCGGGGCGAGAATGCGGGCCGCAAGATCCACTATGTCAACGTGGTCCAGCGGCTTCAGCCCATTGGTGTGTGGGAGGGCGGCACGGAAACCTTCCGCATGCCCAAGTCCAAACTCATGCTAAAGGGCGACGCCCGCTGCGCGGTTCTCGTCCAGATCGAGGACCAGGACGGCCCCGGCCGGATCATCGGCGCCGCGGTGATGGACAGGCGCAACGGATCCTGAGCCCCACCAAGGTTCAGATCCATCAGATAAAAGCGCTTTGACGTTCCAGGCCATTTCGGCACTCCGAGAATCTTCAGGATTACCGTGTCCGACGGCTTGTAACCTTTTGAAAAACTGATACCCCTTGCCCGGCTCTTTCAACAGGTCAGGGGAAGGACATGGATGGCAGGATCAGGCTTCAGGTTGCCATCATCAGCATCTTTGTCGGCCTGGCTGTTCTCGGACTGAAAACCAGCGCCTATTTTCTGACCGATTCCGTTGCGCTTCTGTCAGACGCGCTGGAAACCACCGTCAACATCGCCTCCTCCCTGGCCGCCCTGGCCGCCATCTGGTTTGCCTCCAAACCGGCGGACAGCAACCACCCCTACGGACATGACAAGGCGGAATATTTCGCGGCCGTTCTGGTGGGAGTTATGATCGTTCTGGCAGCTGTCTCCATTTTCATAGCGGCCTGGGCGGGCTTTACCAAAGGCGACAGCCCGGTGCTGTCACCGCTTGGCATTGGCCTGAACCTGCTGGCGGCGCTGATCAACGGCGCCTGGGCGCGTCACCTGATGACAACCGGACGGCGCACCCGTTCCCCGGCTCTGGTGGCGGATGGCAAACACCTGCTGACGGATGTGTTCAGCTCCGCCGGGGTGCTGACCGGCGTGGTGCTGGCGCTTGCAACAGGATGGACGATCCTCGATCCCGCCCTGGCCGTTCTGGTCGGCCTGACGGTGCTGTGGTCCGGCTGGCAGCTGGTCAAGGAGTCCATCGGCGGCCTGATGGACGAGGCCGCTTCAGCCGAAGTCCTGGAAAAAATCCGGCTGCAGATTTCCGAACAGGGTGAAGGCGCGCTGGAAGCCCATGACCTCAGGACCCGGATCGCCGGAAAGTCCACCTTTATCGATTTCCACCTCGTGGTGCCCGGCTCCATGTCCGTCGATGCTGCCCATGCCATCTGCGACCGGATTGAAGAAGCCATCACAGAAGACGTTCCCGGCGCCCATATCACCATTCATGTCGAGCCGGAGCACAAGGCCAAACATTCCGGCATTGTCGTTTTGTGAAAAGGCGCTGCAGATCGAAGGCCCCTTGAAGGATGACGGTCAGCAGGTTTTGCAGACATGACTGGGCAGAAGCCCCTTATGCGCTTTGAAGAGCTTTGCAAAGTGGCTGAGATTGTTGAAACCGCAGGCAAATGCGGTTTCAGTGACGCTTTTGCCGTCCAGAAGCATCTTTTCGGCGCAGTCCAGGCGCACATCCCGCAAATGGCTGCCCACGGTCTTGCCAATCTTGGCCCGGAAACCTGACTTCAGTTTCTTTGCAGACAACCCGACGGTATCCGACAGTTTGGCAATTGTCCAAGCGTTCTGAAAGTCGGTTTCCAGAAGATGGATGGCCTGCATGATCCGCCGCTGGTCCCCGTGCGACAAGGCCGCCGTCTGGCCATAGGGCTGCGCCATGAATTCAAAGGTGAGCGCAAGACACTGCAGCGCGGCGCCATAGAGATAAAGGGTTCGGACCGCACCCGGCGGATACGGGCAGGCCGCGATCTTGCGCGCCTCCTGCAGCAGCAACGGCGGCGCTTGAAAGCCGAAAAAGACTGCGTTTTCTTGCGGGCCGCTATAGTCGGTCACCAGATCATGGGCCAGCCGGTTGAGCGGCATGCCGCCAATCCGTGACAAGAATGCAGTGCTATACCGGATGTCGACAATCTCGAACGGACCGTCCGGGAAAACCACATTCTTGCCAGAGGTCTGCGTGGAGCTGTGAAACAGCAAAGCCGCCCCGGTTTCCACACGCATGGGCGTTCCACCGGCCACAGCGAACTCCCCCCGGCCCGAAAAGCAAAGGGCAAGCGAAAAGGTTGGAGGGCCCTGCACGTCCAGGTACTGGGTCTCTGCCGGGTCAATCTTGAAACTCGACAGCAGCGTTCCGTCCTCCATGACGTCGAGCTGACAGCCCTCTTCCCAGCCCAGATGTTCCAGGTCACTGGAAAAGCTCTGCAGCCACTTTTTGGGCGTCACAGCCCCTGCGCCGCCCAACGGTGCCCCGGCCGGGTCAACAAATAGTTCCGATTCCGTCAATTCCGGCCCCGATCATGTTAGTACGCCACCCGCCACCTATTATACATGAGTAATATAGTCAAGTTTAAGCACGGGGACGGTCAACGTGGCCAGTAAACTAATATTTCGGGGTCTCATGTCATCAGTCGCGGGCTGTGGCCTGACCCTTGCCTGCGCCGGTCCAGCTGCGGCGGAAGAGAGCATTCTTCTTGAAACCATCACAGTGACCGCCAGCAAAATCGAGGAAGACATCCAGACGTTTGACGGCGCCATTGCGGTCAAGACAGGAGACGACTTGCGGGCCGCAAATGTCCAGACCGTTGGGGATCTGGAAAAGGTGTTTCCCGGACTGGTGATCCGCACTCGGGGTAACCGGGCCTTTGCGAATTTCACCGTCCGGGGCATCAGTTCACCGGACTATTACAGCCCCGCCGTACAGGTCTATATTGACGGCATACCCCAGCAGCCATCTGCCATTGCGCAACCGCTTGCCGATATTGAGCGGGTCGAGTTCCTGAAAGGGCCGCAGGGAACACTTTACGGGCGCAACGCACTCGCCGGGGTCATCAATATTGTGACCAGGTCGCCAGACCGGCAGCGCCTCAGCACCGGCGTGACAATCACCAACAACAAGGTGCTTGGCCACAGTGCAGCAACCTTGCCTGTTGTGCCGGACACCCTGTTTCTTGACGCGTCTGTTGCAGGGGACCTCTATCAGGGCGAACTGGACAACATTTCGACCGGCGAAAGCAATATCAACGGGTCCAGTGATGTGCTGGTCCGCGGTCGGCTCCGCTACCGGCCCCTTGGCAGCGCTTTCGATGCAGACCTTTCCGGCTCGTTTGAACGCCTTTACACACGCGAGGAATTCTACCTGCCGGATGGCTCGTTCGATACGCGGACCTATGATCAGTCGCGCTATGGCCCCTATCCCCTGTTGAAACGGACAACAGCAACAGGCGCGGCGAAGTGGAACTGGCACCTGTCCGATATCACGGTCACCGGCATATCGACGGTGCAGGATGTAAAGTCGGAACGCGACCTTGTCAGCGGTGGCATTGTACTGCCCTTCACGGAAACGGATCTTGCCCTGTCTCAGGAGATCCGCGCCGCCTATGATGCCGGTGGGGCCGTCACCTGGCTGGCGGGGGCCTTCTATCAGCACGACCGTTTCAAGCGCGTTGATGAAGACGGCTATTCCGGCTTTTACGGCCCGTCTGCAAATATTGTTGAAACCGACAGCCTGGCCGGGTTCGCCGAGGCAAGCTGGCAATTTGCACCCAAATTTGATGTCACGGCCGGTGGCCGGCTGTCCTATGACCGGTCCTCCATCGATTTTGACCGGGCCGATATCTACAGCAACGGCTATGGCTTCGCGTTCACAAACTCAGACAGTTTTGTCGGTTTCGAACCAAAGATTTCACTTGGCTATTCCGCAACAGAAAGCCTTCATTTCTATGGCCTTGCCTCGCGCGGATACAAGCCGGGCGGATTCAACCATGCGGTCTCGTCAAGCGCGGACAGCGCCTCCTATGATCCGGAAACCGCCTGGAACTTTGAAATTGGCGCCAGGGGAAGTCTCTTTCAGGACGCCGTAACCTTCTCGGCGGCTGCCTATCACATCATCTCCACCGACAAACAGATCTATGTGGGCCCGGTTGGCTCCCAGGTCATCCAGAATGCGGGGGAAGCCACCAGTTCAGGCGTGGAACTGAGCGCCCTGTGGCGTCCGGTGACCAGCCTCCAGCTCAGCGGGACCTTGAATGCGGGACGGTCGATCTTCACCGATTTCACGGATCCGCTCACCGGCGAAACCTATGATGACAATCATCTGCCCTACGCACCGGACGTAACCGGACGCGCGGAGATCCGGTATTTTCTGGACCAGCAATGGTTTGACGGCGACATGTCTGTCTATGGCAGTGCCAATTTCACCGGCAAACAGTATTTCGACGAGGCAAACACCTTGTCGCAAGACGCTGTCACGACCTTTAACGCCGGACTTGATGTGGCCCTGGAAAACCAAATTTCCGCCAGCCTGTTTGTCGAAAACATCGCCGACGAGCTCTATAGAACCTCCAGCTTTGACTTTGGAAGCGGAGACATCCGCTCGACGGTTTCCCAGGGAAGAACCTTCGGTCTGTCTTTGAACATGACCTTCTGAAGCGAGGCCCCTGAACATGTCTCAGCTCACGCAACCGGCTGCCCCGCTCGCCAGAACCTTTCCGGCGATTGCCGGTATCTATACTGTCCAGAGCCTGATCGGCGGGTTCACCTTTGTGGGGCTGCCTTCGGTGCTCAGAACAGAGGGTGTTTCGCTTGGCCTGATCGGCCTGGTGTCGCTGCTCATGCTGCCATGGGGTCTGAAGTTTCTTTGGGCGCCTGTGGTGGAACGCATCCGCCAGCCCTCTCAGCGGGCCAGAAGAACCCGGGTGGTTATCCTCTGGTGTCAGGCTGCGGCCATTGCCGCAATGGCGGTGGCGGCCCTGTCAGAGCTGAACGCCGTTTTTGTTCTGGCGGCAGCGCTGACGGTGATGGCGCTCGCCTCCACCTGCACGGACATCGCCTGTGACGCCTATACAATCGAGAATTTCCCAGGCCGCCTGCGCGCTCTGGGCAACATCGCACAGGTCGGAGGCGGCTATACCGGCTTCGTTCTGGGCAGCGGCCTGTTTCTCGTTCTCGTGGCCCAAACCGGCTGGACCGTGGCCACCCTGGCCTTGTGTCTTGTCGTGACCCTCGGAACGCTGCTCTTTCTGTTGACCCCGCCAGAGAGGGCCGCAGCCCCCTCAAAAGAGACACCTTCAGAGCGGCCCAGCCTACGGAGCGCGTTGCGCAATTCAAAGGTCCGCCTGGGCCTCCTGATCAGCATTCTGTTTGAGCTTGGCATCCGCCTCGTCATGCCCTTGATGAGCCTTTACCTGGTCGACAAGGGAGCCCCCCTGGCGTGGATTGGGGTGCTCAATGGCGCCGGAGGAGCCGCAGCAGGCCTCTTCGGGACCCTCCTGGGCGGGATAACCGTTGCAAGATTCGGTGCCCCGGCCGCCGTGAAAACAGCAGTCACTTTGCAAACTGCGACCCTGCTGGTTCTGGCTGCGGCGGCATTTGGGGACGCCCCGCTTCTGCTTGTGGCGGGGCTCATGCTCTTAAGCATGGTGATCAGCGCCTTTGGCTTTGTGTCCGTTTATTCAGTCACAATGGATCTGGCGTCGTTGAAACAAGCCGGGGTGGACTTTTCCCTCTTCCAGTCGGCCGGCGCCCTTACGGCAGCCGTCTTGGGCGTGACCGCAGCACAGATTGCCCAGGCGGCCGGTTACCCGGCCAGTTTCGCCCTGGCAGCCGCCGCAAGCCTCCTGGCCCTGGTCACCCTTCCTCTTCTTCTTAACCGCATCCGCTCAGACGAGTGCGTGCAGGAGACCTGAGGATCCAAACCGTATCGTCTTTCACCCCCGGTCTCTCTGACGTCAGGCAGCGAAAGATAAATCCTGTGAACCGCGATTTGCTCAAAAAGGCCTTTCAAGATGAAACGACGTAACGCAGTGATTGCCGGAGCCGGTGTAGCCGGACTGGCCGCGGCCTTCTGGCTGACACGCAACGGCTGGTCTGTCCGCCTTCTGGAAAAGGCACCGTCCCTGCGCTTTGGCGGCCATCTCATGGGCCTGTCGGGTCCCGGCTACAAAGCCCTCGAGGAGATGAACATTTTCGAGCAGTTACAGCCCTTCGCCCGGCAGGCGTGCGAGAATATTTGCCTGGACCGAAACGGCCAGGAAATCCTGCGGTTGAAACACACCGATCTCATCGGTGACATGCCTTTTGTCATGATACGGCGTTCCGATCTCGTCCAGGTTCTGGCCGGCCTGGTCGAAGACAACAGCCCGATCGAATTTGGAACGTCGGTCATGTCCTTTGAGGAGACAGAAGACAGGATCGCCGTGCATTTGTCGGACGGCAGCGCTGCCGAAGCAGATCTTCTGATCGGGGCCGATGGCATGCGCTCAAGGCTGCGCACCCTCATGTTCCCCGGCCAGACGATGGCAACCGAAAGCCTGGGATACCGATTCGCTCTTTTCGAAACGCAGCACGAGGACGCCAGCCAGACCATCTTGAAGTCCTATATTGCGCCCGGCCATATGGCTGAGGTCTATGGCATCACGCCGTCCCGCACACTCACGCTTCTGGTGTGGAACAGCCCGGACAGCGGCAAACTGGACCCAAGGCACGCCCCCGCGCACCTGAAGGAGGCGTTTTCCTGTGTGCATCCATTAATCAACAGACTGATTTCGAAGGCCGAAGCAGACGGTGAGACCTTTGTTGTCGACACCCTGTCCATGACCGTTCTGCCCACCTGGTCAGCCTCCCGGGCCGTGCTTCTGGGCGACGCGGCGCACGCGTTGAGCCTTGTGTCCGGACAAGGGGCGGGTATGGCGCTGACGGGCGCGAAGATCCTCGCCGACAAATTGCGCGACCATGCGCCCAAAGACGCGGTCCTTTTGTATGAACAGCAGATGCGCCCGGCCATCGACAGCCTGCAGGCGCGCAGCCGCAAACTCGCCAGATGGTACGTTCCGCAAAGCACCAGCGCCTTCAAACGGCGGAACCTAATGCTGAAAGTTCTTCCCAAATGGCTGCTGCGCTATCAGTATCAAAGAAGCATGAAGGCCGAATGGGTTCTGTAGCGCTCCGGACGCACCTGGGTTGGAAACAAATCGTCAGGGCTGGTTTCAGGCACCACCCCATTCACAAGACGATACTTTCCGGTATGGTCGGTCCTTGATTTGGGGCAACCGCGTCCGCCCCGCGCCCGACCAGCAAGCCTGATGAGCACATGCCCGTCCAGGCTGCCACACCCAACTGGACTTCGTTCTGATGCCGCCTTTCCCCAAATGGCCCGCGCAAGTGATTGATCATCTGATTCTGATGACCGGTGCTCTTGTGATGTGCCTGCCGGTCTACGCGATCTTTGCCGCCACCACCCAAGCGCCCGGCACCCCGCTGGAGCCGCGTTTCGATCTGGGGGCGGCCGCTTTCGGCAATTACGGTCAGTTTCTGGCGTCCAGCGCCGGGTTTTCCGGGGATGTGACAGTTGCGGGCATGATCTGGAATTCCTTTGTGCTCGGTGCCGGATTTGCAGCACTGAAAACCGCGCTGTCGCTGCTGACCGCCTATGCGCTGCTCTATTTCCGGGTGAAAGGCGCCAGCGTGATCTTCGCCCTGTTGCTGCTGACCTTGATGCTGCCGCTGGAATCCCGTTTCCTGCCGACCTATGACGTTGTGGCGGCGCTTGGCCTGGTCAACACCCGGGCCGGGCTGATCCTTCCTCTGGTGGCCTCCGGCCTGGGCACCTTGTTTTTCCGGCAGTTTTTAAGAACTGTGCCGGATGTGCTGCTGGAATCCGCCCGCCTGGACGGCGCCGGTCCTTTCAAATTCTTCAAGGATATTCTCCTGCCCCTGTCAGCACCGACCGCAGCGGCCCTGTTCCTGGTCCTCTTCGTGAATGGCTGGAACCAGTATCTGTGGCCGGTCATGGTCACCTCCCGGGAAGAGACCTACACGCTGGTGCGTGGCATGCAGTATTTCGGCCAGGCCAGCCTCCCCGGCATGATGCTTGCCATCCTCGCTCTTGTCCCGCCGTCCCTTCTTGTCATCTTCTTTCAAAGACAGGTCGTTAAAGGGTTATTTGACGGCTCACACTAGGTTGTGGACTCATAAACTCGTAGCCAGAGCCGAATGGCAGCAAGCTTTACGAACGCTAGGAAGTTGTCAGCGCGCTTCTCGTATCGCGTAGCAATGCGCCTGAAATGCTTAATCCGATTAAAGAACCTCTCAACATGATTTCTTTGGCGGTATAGATACGGGCTGAAGCAGATTGGGTCCCGTCGGTTCCGACGTGGTGGGATGTTCGCCCAGCCACCACGTGAATTGACAAAAGCTCTTATCTCAGCTGCATCGTAAGCCTTGTCTGCAAGAACCAAACCGCCGCTGGGTAGGCCTTCGAGCATAGCACAGGCCGCGACACTGTCATGCTGCTGTCCGCCAGTAATTGCGACATTTATTGGTAATCCATGCGCGTCGACAACGGCGTGGATCTTGGTAGTTAAACCTCCGCGCGAACGACCAAAGCCCTCCCCTTTATGGTTCGCGACGCAACTCGCGTGTTGGTGAGCATGGACAATTGTGCTGTCTATCATTTGAACCTCAGCAACGCTCCGCTGAGAGATAGCGGTGAGGACACAATCCCAAACTCCCGCACGACGCCATCGTACGAAGCGATTGTAACAAGTGGTGTAAGGGCCGTAGCGTTCGGGTAGGTCGCGCCAAGGCGCTCCTGACCTTAAAACCCAGAATATGCCGTTAAGGACTCGCCGGTCATTCACCCGAGGGATACCTCGCGATTTGTGGGGAAGGACTGGCGCGATCGACTGCCATTCTAAATCGGAAAGGGCGTATCTCATTTACAAGACTCCTTTTGGAGCTTGAATCACGCCAACATGCTGAATTTCAATGGTTGCTTTGCCTCAAGATCAACAAAGGCAGCAACGCGAGGTAACTAATTCTAGCCAACTTGACACTTTTGACTTGTGCGGTAGAGCTATTGGCCAAGCCGTTTTGATTTTTTGATGTTGGAGCCAAAATGGAAGACTTATTGCCCGTCAGAGTAACTGCTGATTGCCCCTCAATTCCGAGCATTCTGGAATTGATACAGCGCACCTTTGCCTTTATGGAGCCGCGCATCAACCCGCCATCTTCAATGCATCGTTTGACAGTTGAAAAAATCCAGGATCAATGCAGCGAGGGGGAAATTTGGGCGATTGGCGAACGACCAAGCGCCTGTGTGTTTCTTAGCGTAAAGAGTGAATACCTCTACATTGGCAAACTTGCCGTGCAAGAAGATATGAGGGGGCGGGGCCTTGCGAGGAGCTTGGTTGATTTGGCTGAACAGCGCGCAAGATCACGTGGTTTATCAGGATTGGAGTTGGAAACTAGAATTGAGCTGATTGAAAATCACGAGACCTTTCGGCGTCTTGGTTTTGTTAAGACTGGAGAAAGCATACACGACGGTTTTGATCGACCGACATCTATCACCATGCGCAAACCGATCAAAGTCAAGTAGAACGGTCCTGTCCGCGTTGCTGATCTGGACGTTTGACGCCTGTCGTCGCTACCCTTCAGTTTATGAGTACACGCCCTAGTCACCCGAATCTGAAGTGCGTCTCATTTTCCAGCGCGTTCAGAACAAACTTCAGAGTCATGAGGGGAACTAGAAAGCTTATGTTTCTAGTGTGGTTTTCGGAAATGAAATACGCCACGGCGCGCGCTGCGCAAATCAGGCGTATTTCAATTCCACCACATTAGGATTCGGTTTTGGACGGAAACAGCGGCCCTGGATTTCGCCAAAGACGTGAAGGAGGCACTATCTGCATGGTATTTGAGACGATCCTGTTCGATTGCGACGGCGTTCTGGTGGATTCAGAAAAGATCTATGTGGAAGTGGAACGGGAGCATCTGGCCAGGATCGGCCTGGCCTATGCCCTGGACGATTATATGGACCGGTTCCAGGGGCTCGGCAGTACCGATTTCTGGGCAGCCATCGAAGCCGATTACACCGCCCTTGGCAAAGGGCCTCTGCCGGACAGTTTCGGCCCTGATCTCGATCGGGCGACCCTTGAGCGGATCAACACCGAGCTGTCCGAAATCGCCGGCATCAAGCAGTTTCTGGAGGTCCATCGGGGACCGAGGGCCGTTGCCTCGTCCTCCCGCCTGCACCGGCTGATTCACAAGCTTCAGCACACCGGGTTGCACGACTATTTCGCGCCCCATATCTATTCCGGCGAGCAGGTCGAAAACGGCAAGCCCGCCCCGGACCTGTTCCTGTTTGCCGCCGCCAAACTCGGCGCGGATCCGGCCACCACGCTGGTGATCGAGGACAGCGCCAACGGGGTCAAGGCCGGACTGGCGGCCGGCATGACGGTGTGGGGGTTTGTCGGCGGCGCCCACAGCCATGCCACCCACAAACAGCAGCTTCTGGACGCGGGCGCCCACAAGGTCGTTGACAGCCACGGCAATCTGGCCGGACTGCTTCTTGGGAACACGGAAACCGCGTAGCCCTAGAGACGGCGCTTGCGCGCGTTTTTGAAAATAAAGACCCTCATGTTCAGAGCTAGGGCATCGTGCGACAAGTCTGCACCATTTAACCGGATCTGCTTTGTCTGCTGAGGAGGCGGATCGCGCTGCGCAAGGTGCCTTGCCGAATGATCTGCTTTTCAGCATCAAATGGTGCAAACTGATCGCACGATGCTCTAGCGGTTTGATCCGGCTTGGCCCGCTAGGGTGGCGTCCCCATGTCCTGATACGCCGTAAGGCCGGACATGCCGCTCACACGAGCTTTTGACACAAAATGGAGAATGCTCTTTGGACAGGCGCGTGGGTCCCCGCTCGAACCGGGGAAGACACCCTGAGGCGCGGTGATAGACCGGTCTCACGAACCTGCCCCCTCTCCCTCACCTTTCGGAACTGCCTCAGCCCTCTCTTGAGAGAGCGGCAGCTGGGGTGGCGCTGCTCTTCTTTCGGGGCAAGCCTGCGGCAAGCAAAAAAACCCGGGGTTGCCCCCGGGTTTCCAGTTTGCGGTCTGAGCCAAAAGACCGCCTGGGAGATATTCTCCGCGTCTCTTTGGTCAGAGACGCTGGGAGCCCGTACCGAATTCCGGATAGGCTTCGACACCGACTTCGGCCTTGTCCAGACCGAGGGCTTCTTCTTCCTCGGTAACCCGGATTCCGATGGTGACCTTCAGGACGAACCAGACAATGGCGCTGGCCACAAAGGTGAAGGCACCGTAGGAGACAATCCCGATGATCTGCGTGCCGTAGGACGCACCATCGTTGGACAGCGGCACAATGAGCGTGCCCCAGATACCCGCCAGAAGGTGAACCGGGATAGCGCCGACAACGTCGTCGATCTTCAGCTTGTCGAGCATCGGCACAGCGAAGACGACAATTGCACCACCAACGCCACCGATCAGGAGGGTCTGCCACATGCTCGGAGCAAGCGGCTCGGCCGTGATGGAGACCAGACCGGCCAGCGCGCCGTTCAGAGCCATCGTGACGTCGACCTTCTTGTAAAGGACCTGGGTCAGGATGACAGCAACCACAACACCGGCAGCAGCGGCCATGTTGGTGTTGGCGAAGATGCGGGAGACGTCGGTCACGTCACCGATGGAGCCCATGGCAAGCTGGGACGCCCCGTTGAAGCCGAACCAGCCGAGCCACAGGATGAACGTGCCGAGGGTTGCCAGCGGCATGGAAGATCCCGGGAAAGGATGCACGGAGCCGTCAGCGCCGTATTTGCCTTTACGGGCGCCAAGAATGATGGCACCGGCCAAAGCCGCCCAGCCACCAACGGAGTGAACGATCGTGGAACCGGCAAAGTCGGAGAAGCCCATTTCGGAGAGCCAGCCAGCACCCCACTGCCAGGAGCCGGAAATCGGGTAAAGAACACCGGTCAGGACCGCGGTGAAGATCAGGAAAGGCCACAGCTTGATACGCTCGGCCACGGTGCCGGACACGATGGAAGCGGTTGCCGCCACAAAGACCATCTGGAAGAACCAGTCGGAGGCGGTCGAGTAGCCGGTATCGAGGGCGTCGCCACCAACCGGATCGAACGAATACGGGCCGAAGGAGCCGATAAAGCCGCCGTCAACGCCGGTGTACATCAGATTGTAACCGGTGATCCAGAACATGATGCCTGCCACAGAGTAGAGCACAATGTTCTTCAGGCACTGCATGGAGACGTTCTTGGACCGGACAAGGCCTGCTTCCAGCATGGCAAATCCGGCGGCCATGAACATGACCAGAAAGCCGCCCATGAGGAACAGCAGCGTGTTGAAGATATAAGCAACTTCCGGAGCAACAGCCGGAGTTTCCGTGTCCTGAGCGAAGGCCGGAAGAGCCGACAGGCTCAACAGGGCAAGTGTCGCCGCGCTCTTTGCGACTAGTTTTTTCATGATACGTTTCCTTACCTAAATCACAGAGCTTCGGCGTCTGTTTCGCCCGTGCGGATGCGCACAGCCTGATCGATCGAGTGAACGAAAATCTTGCCGTCTCCGATCTGACCCGTCTTGGCCGCACCGGAGATGACTTCGATAACCTGTTCGACAGCAGAACTGTCGACAGCGACTTCGATTTTCAGCTTTGGCAGGAAGCTCACCGCATATTCCGTCCCGCGGTAGATTTCGGTGTGCCCCTTCTGGCGGCCATAGCCTTTCACTTCGGTCACCGTCAGACCCTGGATGCCGATGCCGGTCAGGGCATCACGCACTTCGTCGAGCTTGAACGGCTTTATGATGGCCATCACTATCTTCATTGCTCGTACCATTCCCCTTTTTTGCGCCCCTTCCCTTCGAAGAAGCCAGCCGTCCGCGCCAGCATTGCGCCTGTTGTTATGGAGTCCCCTCTGGAAGGGATTTTTCAGGTCGCAAGACCGCCTGGGCCTGGAAAACCGGCGCGGCGTCGCCCTTTGTTAATCAAGGACCGTGCCAAATGGCAGGAGCCATGAGAAAAATGTAATAATTTCAAACTATTATTCAAAAGCAGCCAAAAAAAGCGGCGTTAAGCCTGAGAGACGGCCTGTGCCCAAAACTTGAAAACGCATAAAAAATAGACAAAAAACAAGCAGAAGCCCAAAAATAGGGCATATCGTTTGCCTGGCAACCGCTCAGAAAAAAGGCAGCGCCCCATTTCGGCCATCTGAACGGCCGCAATTTTCTGAAAAAGCCACAGAATGGACTGGCTCACTCACCGTCAGGCAGAAAACCCGCCCGTCTGGAGGTAAGCGGTTTCCTCCGGCGTCGACACGCGCCCGAGAACGGTGTTGCGGTGGGGAAAGCGGCCGAACCGCCGGATCACATCCATGTGGATCAGGGCGTAGTGGTAAAACTCCGTATTGCCCAGCTGCCGGCACAAATCCACCGCGCGCTCCTGATGGGCCATGTTTTCCGAATGCTCGAACGGCAGATAGAAAAAAACGCGCACATCCAGGGGAAAGGCCCGGTCATAGCCGCGCTCCAGAGCCGCTTCAGCAAGGGCGAGCGCCTTGGCATCCGCCGAAAAGGCATCCGGCGTGCCACGGTCAATATTGCGGGTCATCTGATCAAGCAGAAGGATCAGCGCCAGGGCTCCATCCGCCGTCTCTGCCCAGCCATCCAGCGCCCCGGCCCGGGCCTCCTGCACAGCACTGCGGAAACCGTTGCTGCATTCGGCATCGAAGGTCTCGTCCCCTGCAAACCATTTGGCCGCTCCGGCCCGCCACCAGAAATCGAGCACATCCTGCGGGGAGATCGGGAGAGCATCAGTCATGGGGGCTCCGGGGGTCTGTGAGTTGCCTGAACAGAAGAGGCTTAACAGTTACTCCCAAATGCATGGCAGGAAAAGTCACCTTAGCGGGTTGGCTATTGGCAGGCCTGGGCCAGCCAGGCACTGCGATGACGCTGTGTCAGCTCGCCCTTCAGACCATTTTCCGTCAACCGGGCCATCTCGGAGCGGAAAGCCTCCACCAGCACCGGATCGGTCCCTTTGCTGAACACCGCCCAAAGCGGCTTGGCCAGGGCCTCAATAAACACAACCGGCTGCAGACGGCGGCCATCATAACCCTGTCTGCAGGCAGACGCCTGGGCCAGAAATCCGGTGAGGGGCAGGAGATCGATCCGGCCATGATAGAGCATCTCGATGCCCTGCTGATAATTGATGACCGGGATCAGCCGTCCCTTTGCGTCCAGGCCGAGGGTGGCAAAATAGGTCTGAACGTTGCTGCCGTCCTGAACACCGATCTTGACGTCGAGATCCAATAAATCAGTCAGGGTTTCGACCGGAATCCCGGGACGGGAGGACAGCTGAAACAGATATTGCCCGTAAGGGGACACCTCTCCCAGCCATTGGAACCGGTCCTCCCGGTCGGGCGTTCTGGAGATGGAAAAGAACATCACATCCGGCTCGGTTTCCGCCAGCAGCATGGCCCGTTTCCAGGGCAGAAACTCAAAAGACCTGACCCTCACCGGGTAGTGCTCATTCACTCCCGCGACCGCAGCTTCGATGAAATGGGTGACATAGCCGTCCGGCACACCGTTATTGTTCCATTGGAGCGGAGCAAAATTCTGGGCGATGATACGTATTTCATTGGGGGCAGCAGAAGCTGGTATCAGCCAGGCCAGTCCAACAAGGACACCTGCAACCAGAACTTTCAACATCCCAGATGTCATCACCTCCTCCAAAACAGAACTTTGCAAGAACGCGCAACACGCTCTACGGAAGCGGCTTTTGATTTTCGTTTGAAGTTTGACCCTTTTATCAAGTTTAAACAATTGGAATCCGTCACATTCTGGAATATTTTTCAGCGCTTGAAGCGTGCCGCGGTCATCCGGTGTCAAATCGTTTCGCCCCGCGCGCTGAAACCTCTGGTTTCAAGAAGCGAAAGGCAAATCCGATGAAACGCGGTTTTCAATAAGCCAATAGGAATGCAGAAGGCCAACCCCGTGAGCGAAACAGTGCTGGATCTGAAGGGCCTGAAATGCCCGCTTCCCGTTCTCAAGACCCGCAAAGCCCTTTCCAGCCTGTCCGGTGGGGACCGGCTGGTTGTGCTGACAACAGATCCGATGGCAGAAATCGACATCCCCCATTTCTGCCAGGAGAACGGCCACATATTGGTCTCTGGAGAACGCACGGATTTTGGCCACCGGTTCGAACTGGCCAAGGGCAGCTGACGCCGCCCGCCCTGCGAAAGCCTCAGCCCTGACCAGCGATCCGGTTCATCTCCCGGGCCAGTTCCAGATCCAGGCAGCTCAGGCCACCGGCATCATGGGTTGCGAGCGTCACGTCAACGGTCCGGTAGACATTGGACCATTCCGGATGATGGTCCATCTTTTCCGCCACCAGCGCCACCTGGGTCATGAAGGCGAAGGCTTCGCGGAAGTCGCGGAACCTGAAGGACTTGAAAATTGCTTCCCGCCCGTCGCACAGTTTCCAGTCAGGCAAGGCTGAGAGCCCCGCTGCCCGTTCTTCCGGTTTCAGCCGTTCGGCCATGGGTGTCCTCCTCAAAATGGGGGCTGCGTTTTGTAATCTGTTGCCGACCGCAGCCGCATATCAATCACAATTGATAGAGACCTATCCTATCGCGATGACAGAGCGAAGGCGACGGGCGAAGGCGACGGGCGAAGGCGCGCCTCCCGCCCTGCCATTGCCTTTCCCGCGAAAACACAACACCTTTGCCGCAACGTAGCCAGGACCAGGAGAAAACAATGCCCCAGAGAATTCTGTTTGTCTGCCTTGGCAATATCTGCCGCTCCCCCCTGGCAGAAGGCATTTTTCGGGCTCAGGCCGGTTCCGCCGGGCTTGCCGGTGCGCTCAGCATAGACTCCGCCGGCACAGGCCCCTGGCACGTGGGCAAGCCACCGGATCCCCGTTCCATCCAGGTGGCGGCTCAGCACGGGATCGACATTTCCACCCAGCGGGCCCGGCAGATCGCTGCCACCGATTTCGGCGATTTCGACACAATCCTGGCCATGGACCGCAGCAATCTGGCAACGCTGGAGGCCCTGGACACCGGCACCGGGGCGGATCTCCGCCTGCTGCTCGACACTCCGGCACAAGATGTGCCGGACCCCTATTATGGCGGCCCAGGCGGATTTGAAGATGTCTACCAGCTGCTCTGGTCCGGCTGTGAAAACTTTCTCAACACCTTGCGCAGAGACTAAAGCAAGTGGCCTTCAATCGGCTTTGCCTCGCGCTGCCTGAAATCGGGAATTTCAGCACAAAAGACAAAACGATTCGGTTCCATAGGAAGATGACGCGCTCCAGGATCGGTCCGGCAGGTTCATAAATCCGTCTTGGAGCCTGCTTATGGGTGGAAAGACCGGGGTCTTGAAGCCCAGTTTAAAAACTCTTTGCAGGCGATCAACCGGACTGAGATGCGACCGGTTGATCCAGAGGCTTGGCAACGCAATGAAACTCCTCTGGTGGTCGCTGGCCACCATGCTCATTCTGCTTGGATTGGCGACGGTTTGGCTGCCCATTCCCACCGGCGTTCCCCTGCTGGCGCTCGGACTGATCGTGATCATCGGCACCAGCCGAAGCGCTGCCCGGCTTTTGCGGAAGCGCCGGCGCTCCACCCCGCCGTTGAACGAGGTCATCACCTGGGTGGAAAACCGGTCGCCCTTGCGCTTTGCCCGGATCCTGAAACGCACACGCCCCAGAAAGAAGCTCCCGCCGGGTGATCCGGAAGGGCTGGCCTGATCAGACACCTGCCCCTTCACGCGTGTTTGGCTTGGTCAGTGGTCGGAAAACGCCTTCAACGCTTTGCCATGGGCCTTGCGGGCGCGATGAGCCATTCGGCGCAAGAACCGCTGCAGCCGGCGCCCCCGGACCGTGAACCATTCATCCAGTTGCCGGTCGCTCACCAGCGGTGGCACCTTTTGGTAAAACAGATGGTAGACGGCCAGGATCAAGAGCAGGGTCACACCCCAGGAAATCAGGGTGTCGGAGAAGAAATGCCCGCCAAATGCAACGCGGTTCGCCGACAGGATCAGGCACAGCGGCACCAGAAACCACAACGCCGCCTTGCGCCACGTTGCCGGAACCAGCAGCGCCAGAGACGTCAGCCAAATGGCCGCCGATGCTTCTCCGGACACGAAGGAACAGTTGCTTTGGCAATAATCCGTAATCTTCCAGACCGGCTGGTAGGGCAGATCTCCGCCGAAAGTATCCACATAGCGCGGCCGCGGCCGACCCCAATTGTCCTTCAAAACGGCATTGACAAGAACGCCCGGCCCCAGAATGAGCGTGGTCAGCAGAAACAACGGCTGGCGGAGCGGCATCAGCGGCGGCCGTCCCGGCACAAGAAGCTTGAACACCAGAACCGCGACACATGTCACCGCGATCACCCTGACGAGAAACGGCCCCAGATGCCGGACCTCCCGCAGGAACGGCTCATTCTGCGCCCAGAACCCGGAATTCTCAGAATAAGACAGCCCGCTCGCCCAAAAATCAGCGCCCGGGAAAATCAGGAAAAACAGGGACACGATGCAGATATAGCCCGTAACCGCAAGCATCGGATGGGCCAGACACCAGTCAACCGCCTTGCGGCCCCGGGACTTCGGTCTATTCTGGAGGGGATCGGAATGTGTCATCACTTCATTTCAGACCAGTTCAGGAATGCATGATCTACCCCATCCCCCGTCATCATCCAATCCCCTGACAGACAAGGCCGGCGCGCTGCGCAGGATAACAAGGTGCCCATGAGCCACCAGCCCCCTTCCTCCGACGACACCAAAATCGTGCCGATCCGGCCCGGGCGACGCCCGGTGCTGCACTTCTGGTACGAATTCGCTTCCACCTACAGCTATCTCTCGGCCATGCGTCTTGAAGTCCTGTCCCGGGAGGCGGAGATCGACATTCTCTGGCGCCCGTTCCTGCTTGGGCCCCTGTTCAAGAAACAGGGTTGGGACACGTCCCCCTTCAACCTTCAGCCCGCCAAGGGCCGCTACATGTGGCAAGACCTGGAACGCCAGTGCCAGCGCTACGGCCTGCCCTTTTCCATGCCGGACCCCTTCCCTCAGAACAGCCTGATGGCCGCCCGGATTGCCCATAGTGGCCGCCAGCGACCCTGGGTCGGTGCCTTTTCCCGGGCGGTCTATGTGGCTCAATTTGGCCAAGGCCTTGATATTTCGAACGAAAGCCTGATGGCAGATCTACTTTTGGAAACCGGCGCCCCGGCCCGGGAGGCGCTGGAAACGGCCCAAACCTCCGAAGCAAAAATCGGTCTGAGAGCCGCCGTCGCCGAAGCCGAACAGCTCGGCATCTTTGGCGCCCCAAGTTTCGTGCTGGAAGACGGCACCCTGTTCTGGGGGGACGACCGGCTGGAGCAGGCGATCGAAATGGCCGTGAGCCTATCGCCATAAACAGCATCAGGGAAAGGCGGTCATGTGTCTTTCACGGCCGCACTGCACAGATCCGTTCCAGCGCCTGATAGAGCACAGCCGGTGACAGGGGCTTGGTGACCACGTCCAGAAACCCGGCATCCGTCAGCCGCTGTTCCCCGACCGCTTCCAGCGAAGCGGTGACGGCCACAAGCGGCAGACGGCGGCCGGGTACGCGACGGAGCAACTCCTCCGCCGTTTCCAGCCCGCTCAAACCGGGCATATTGAGATCCAGCAGAATGACATCAAAGCCGTCGATCTGCGCATGCGCCAGCGCCTCTTCTCCGGAGCGCACAATCTCACAGGACATGCCAAAAGATTCCAACAGCGCGGCCAGGAGCCGGCAATTGATGTCATTGTCATCGACAATCAGCACATGGGCCTGAAGCCCCTCGCCTGGCTCAAATCCGGAACCGCCCTCCCCCCCAAAGGTTTGAGCCTCCGCGCCCTTTGGGATACCTGCGCCGTCTCCAGATATCGGCACCAGAACATCGAACCGGCTACCGCCGGTCTCGGGCTGGACCAGTTTCAGCTCCCCGCCCAGCGCCCGCGCCTGCCGCTCAGCGCCCCAGAGCCCCAGCCCGGTGCCCGGCCCGGTGGACAGGCCCTGCCGTCCGCGCGCGAAAGGCTGGAACAGCGCCGCTTCTTCCTCCGCATCGATCCCCGGTCCGGTATCGGTCACGGAAATCCGCACCAGTTCCGGGTCGGCAGCCCCCGCCCCCTTGCCGTCCTCTGGCGGCACGTCAGACACTTCAACAAGAATGTGCCCCGACGCAGTGTATTTGACGGAATTGTCGAGAAGCGTGGTGATGATCCGGCGCAGCTCGGCCCCTGAGACCGTGACAAGGGGCCGTGCCGCCTTCGCAATCTCAACCACCAACGTCAGTTGTTTCGCTTCAGCCGCTACCCGGAACAGGCCGGTACAGTCATTGACGATGTCGCAAATCTGCTCCGGTGCCGCCTCCGGCGTCCCGCCCGGATCGGCCACCTGCACCAGCTTGCCGGTCATGCCGGTCAGGGCGTCGATGGAGCGGACCAGAATGGCCAGATGATCGGCCTGCGCCTCACTCAAGGCTTCGCTGCCAATCAGTTCCGCCGTCAGGCGCATGGCCGTCAACGGCGTTCTGAGATCGTGGGCCAGCAGCGCAAGCCTGACGCTTTCGTCCTCTCGTTCTGCCATGTCGCCCTCTTCCTTTCTGGACCCGACGCAGGAGAAGGGCCGAAAAGCTCTGCCCGGTAAACGGCAAAAACAGCTTGACCCTTCTGCCTTCTATCTTGAAGCTTGACCGCGCGCCATCCAATCCCCAAAAGCAGTTGCCAACTGCAAATTGTCTTCCGCCAGCAAGGTGCGCCTGCCCAAGGCCCACCCAGCCGCCACCACAGGTGCCCTTCGGCCCTTGTCTTTCCCCGTCTCACATCAAGACCCGGTCCGCCCGCATGCTTTTCCAAACCCTCACGATCGTTGCTCCGGTATTTCTTTTGATCGGGGTCGGCTATGCCCTCGCCCGGTTCAAGGTCCTGGGCGACGGGATCGGCGATGCGCTCGGCCAATTCGTCTTTATCGTCGCCCTGCCCATTCTGGTCTTCCGCTCCCTGATCACTGCGGACCTGTCCGCCGGACTGCCCTTTGCCCTGTGGGGCAGCTATTTTCTGGGGGTAGCCTGCGCCTGGGTGCTGGGCACCGTGATCATCCGCAAGGCCTTCGGACGGGAGGCCCGGGCCGGGGCCATCGGGGGCATTTCATCGTCCTATTCCAACCTGCTGCTTGTGGGGGTTCCGGTGATTTCCGCCGTTTACGGCGACCGCGGCGTGACCCCCGTACTGCTGATCATTTCCATTCATCTGGCAACCATGACGCTGGTCACAGCCTTTGCAATGGAACGCTCCGCGGCCCAGGATAGCGGCGGCGCCCAGCCGCCGCTTGGACGGCTGGCACGGGATGCGGGACGCAGCATTGTCTCCAACCCGCTGGTGATCACGATCTTTCTCGCCTTTGTCTGGCGGCAGACCGGGCTGAGCCTTCCCAGCCTCGGCGATGACGTTCTGGGCCGGATCGGGTCAACTGCCCTGCCGCTTGCACTGTTGTCCTTGGGTATGAGCCTTGTCAAATATGGCATGCGCGGCAATGTGCTGCCGGGCCTGCTGCTCAGCGTCATCAAAGTCCTGATCATGCCGCTGACCGTGTTTCTGGCGGCCGCTTTCCTGTTCCATCTGCCACCCTTCTGGACCGCAGCCGCGACCCTTGCCGCAGGATGCCCGACCGGGGTGAATGCCTATGTCTTTGCCAACCGTTACGGCACGGGCCACGCGATGTCAGCCAATGCAATCACCCTGACCACCTTGAGCGCGGTCGTGACCATGAGCCTGTGGATCGGACTTTTGAACATCTGGTTTGGCCCCGCCCTTCACTAGTGCGGTGACTGTCACGTTCGTCCGAAGCCCGCCCTCAAATAAGGCCGGACTTCAAAGTGAGGGCACAGGAGCAGACCTTGCCCGATGCCCGTAACACGCTGCGATCTGCGCCTCACCGAAAGACCTCCGAAACCAGCCAGAGGGGGCGCTATCAGGTGAGATTGAGAAGGTCCCTCACAGACCAAGACGACGGCGCAGGTCTTTATGGGTCAGGCCGATCTCCCTCTGCGTCCTCAGGCTTGTGTCCTGGTTCGACTTGGAGAGTTTGCGCCCATCCGGCCCTGTGATCAGCCGGTGATGCCGGTATTTGGGCACTGGCAGGCCGAGCAAGTCCTGCAAAACCCGGTGCACGCTGGTGGCGTGGAAAAGGTCCTGCCCACGCAACACATCGGTGATGCCCTGAAAGGCATCATCAAGCACAACAGAAAGGTGATAGCTGGTTGGCGTGTCCTTGCGCGCAAGCACCACATCGCCCCAGGCAGCAGCCTGCACCGGCACCTTGCGGGGGGCATCGAACAGGGCCGGGCCTTCAGCGCCGAATTCCTCCCACACAAGATCCTTGCCGATATGGGCCAGCGCCTTTTTCATGTCGAGCCGAAGGGTGAAGGGTGCTTCGCTGTCCGCCCGTGCCTTCTGCTCCTGATGGGGCAAAACCGCCGCATCGCCGGGATAAAGCGGCGCGCCATCCGGATCCCGCGGCCAGGGCGTTCCGCTGGCCTCCTGCTCCGCCACGAACCGCTTGATTTCGGCTCGTGTGAGAAAGCCCGCATAAACAAGCCCCATGTCCTGCAGCCGTTCCAGCGCATCCCGGTAGCGGGGAAAGGCCTCCGACTGCCGCAGCACCGGCTCTTTTATCGGCACCCCAAGCCAGGCCAAATCCTCAAACATGTCCGCTTCCAGCTCCGGCGTGCAGCGGGTCTGGTCGATATCTTCCACCCGCACCAGAAAACGGCCTTTGAGAGCGACCGCTGCCCGCGCATTCAACAGCGCCGACAGCCCGTGGCCAAGATGCAGATGTCCATTGGGAGACGGGGCAAAACGAAAAACAGGCGTGGTCATCAAAAGGGCCGGACCCGGTGCAGACTGAAACTCCAATTTTACCTAGCATTCCCGCCTCAACACGCCTAGACGCAAGCAGGAAGCTGGCACGAAGTCGGAAATCAAACAGCGCGAAGCGACATTTTTGAGACCAAGCAGACATGATGCCGATTCAATCCACTGCCGATATTGCCCGAGGCCTTGAAAAGCTCATCGCCCAGGACCTGCGCCTGAAAGAAATCGCGCGGATCGCAGGCCCCCTGCCCCTGCGCCGCCGGCCGGCCGACTTTGAAGGGCTTGCGCAGATCGTCACCGCCCAACAAGTCTCGGTCGCAAGCGCCTCAGCGATTTTCCAGCGGGTCAAGGCTCTGGCAGAGCCCCTGGATGCCAAGGCCCTGAACGGGCTCACCGATGAAGACCTTGCCGGAGCCGGCCTGTCGCGCCCCAAAATCAAAACGCTGCGCGCCGTGGCACAGGCCTGCCATCAGGGACTGGATCTTGAAGGACTTGCGACCTGCCCGGCCGAAGACGCCCATGCGCGCCTGTGTACCATCAAGGGAATCGGGCGCTGGAGCGCCGATATTTTCCTGCTGTTCTGCGCCGGGCATCCGGATGTTTTTCCAAGTGGGGATCTTGCCCTCCAGATTGCCGTCGGCGCGGCGCTTAACCTTCCCGGGCGCCCCGCGGCAAAAGAGGTCGATACCATCGCCGAAGCCTGGGCCCCCCACCGCGCCATTGCCGCACGGCTGTTCTGGGCCTGGTACAAGGTGCAAAAAGAGGGACGGGAGACGCTGCCGGTTTGAGTCGGGCGCGCCTCAAAAAGACCTCATCCGGCCGTGTGTGCCGCAACGGCCCGCAGCAGCAGCTCCAGGTCCTGTGGCCGGGACAACCGGTGATCGCCATCGGGAACAAGACTGAACGTGACATCGTCCTGCGGCAGGGCTTCGACCAGCCGCTGAGCATGGGCGGCGGGAACATCCGGATCACAGCCCCCTTGCAAGATGGTCACCGGCACACCCAGATGCAGTGCCTGACCAAACAGCAGATGGTTCCGGCCGTCTTCGATCAGCTTGCGCGTAATCACATAGGGCTCATCGTCATAGGCAGACGGCTGCGCCCAGACGCCTTTGGACAGGATTTCCTCACTGATGCCATCGGTAAAGCGCTGTTTCCACATCAGTTCTTCGGTGAAATCAACCGCAGGAGCAATCAGGACAAGCCCCTTGATCCGCTGAGTTTCCTTGCGGCTGAGTGCCAGAAGCAGCGCAATCCAGCCGCCCATGGACGATCCGACCAGGATCGTCTCCTGCGCGCAGAACCGGTCGAACACGGCTTGCGCGTCTTCCAGCCAGTCAGAAACACAGGCCTCTTCGAACACACCACCCGACTGCCCGTGGCCGGAATAGTCAAAGCGGACAACGGCCCGGTTTTGCCTGCACCCATATTCGGCCAGCGCTTCCGCCTTGGTGCCGCTCATGTCCGATTTAAACCCGGAAAGCCAGAAAAGACCCGGCGCTTTCCCCTTTCTGACATCAACAGCAATCCGGCGTTCAGCCCCGTCTTTTCCCACCTGAATGAATTGCGGTTCCGGCCCACCCATATTATGGCTCTCATTCCAATGTTTTTTGGTCCACCCTGCCTTTGGCACAGTCACCCCCGCTTGAAAAGCCCGCCGGAGAAGTGAAGTGAGTCAACTGCCGCCTTCAACAACCGTCTTGCAGGTGATCCCGGACCTGAGCTCCGGTGGGGCGGAACGCACAACGCTCGATGTGGCCAGAGCCATCGTGGAGGCTGGCGGAAAGGCGCTGGTCGCAAGCCAGGGCGGCCAGCTTGTTCCGGAGCTGGAGGCAAGCGGCGCGGAACATCTCAGCCTGCCGGTGAAGTCCAAGAACCCGCTGACTCTCTGGAAAAACGCGGCCGCCCTGTCGGAGATCATCGGGCGTAGAAAGGTCAGCCTTGTCCACGCCCGCAGCAGGGCTCCGGCCTGGTCTTCGCTCTGGGCCGCCCGGCGCACCAAAATCCCGTTCGTGACCACCTATCACGGCACCTATAACCAGTCGAACGCCTTGAAAGCCTTCTACAACTCCGTGATGGCCCGGGGCGATGCCGTGATCGCCAATTCCCATTTCATTGCAAGCCTGATTGAGGACCGGCACCCGGTGGCAAAAGGCCGGGTCACCGTGATCCAGCGCGGCTCTGACCTGAAAAGCCTTGCGCCGGAAACCGTCAGCGCCCTGCGCCAGCAGGCCTTGAAAGACAGCTGGGGCGCACCGGCGGGACGGCCTATCATCTTGAATATGGCGCGCCTGACGGGCTGGAAAGGCCAGAAGGTTCTGATTGAGGCCATGGCGCTGTTAAAGGAGAGCGGGCGCAAGGAGCCGCTCGCCATTCTCGCGGGCGATGCCCAGGGCCGGGAGGCCTATGTGGCCGACCTGAAGGAGCTGATTGCGGACAAAGGCCTGCAGGACCAGGTGCGCCTTGTGGGCCATTGCGCCGATGTGCCGGCCGCCCTGGCCCTGGCGGATCTATCCGTTGTGGCCTCAATTGAACCGGAAGCCTTCGGGCGCGCCGCTGTTGAGGCGCAGGCTGCCAGTGTGCCGGTGATTGTGTCCAACCACGGCGCCGTGCCGGAAACCGTGCTCGCCCCGCCGGAAACGTCAGAGGCCGAGCGTACCGGCTGGCGGGTGCCGCCCGCAGATGCCGCCGCCCTGGCACAGGCCATCGAATACGCGCTGGACCAGGCCCCGGAGGAAAGGGAGGCCATGACCGGCCGGGCGCTGGACCATGTGCGCCGGAATTTTTCCGTTGAGACAATGTGCTCCCGCACCCTGGCCGTCTACGAAGGTCTGCTGGGCGCGCCGGTCACCGCTGCCAGGAGCCAGCCCGCTCACGCCGCAAGCGGATAGGCCTCTTCCACCAGATAGGGCCCGCCGCCAACACTCGACTTTGCCGAAAACAGCACGAACCGGCCGGCAATAAAGGGCGGTGCCTGGAAATTACCGCGCTCACTCAGCCACTTGGCCACATCATCATTGGTGGAGGTCTTACAGCGGGCCACCGTGACATGGGGAATGTATTTCCGGCGCTCGGCGGGCAGATGCAGCCGTTGCAGGATGCGCTCCTGCTCGGCCTGCAGCTCGGCAAGCTGAGATGTTGGCTCCACCCGCGCCCAGACTGCGTGGGGCTTGCCGTTGCCGAAAGAGCCCAGTCCGTTCAGGTGGATCTCAACAGGCTCCCGGCGCACCCGGTCCAGGGCGGCAACCACTTCGTCCGCTGTCCGGTCATCGATATCGCCGATGAACCGCAAGGTGAGATGATAGTTTTCCGGATCGATCCAGCGGGCGCCCCGAAGGCCTCCCCTGAGCATCGAAAGCATGAGGCCGGTCTGAGACGGGATCTCGAGGCCTGTAAAAAGGCGCGGCATGGGGTCTCCCTCCGCAATCGCTGACAAAAGCCATGAGGAATCAACTTCATGAAAATCGCAAGACAAAATTCTAAGTTGTTGCCTCTGTAACCGATTTTGCACCGCAGAGACGGGCCATGCGGGCGGGATTTGCCCCAGGCCCACCTGAAAAGCGGCAATTGATTCTCTTAAAAGGCCTTACAGGACAGATTGTTAGCAGGCCCGGTCTCGTCAATTTCCCCAATAGCCGGAGCGCAGACCACCCCGGCGGGAGAGGTTACGGCGCCGTATTGCCGAATTCCTGGTGCAGCGCGTCGATCTTTTCCAGAACATCGGCGCTCAAGGTCAGATCAGCGGCAGCAATATCCGTTTCCAACTGGTCCATCCGCGTGGCGCCCAGGATCACGGAGGTCATGAAGCTGCGCGACATGGCAAATGCAATGGCCATCTGCGCCGGATCAAGACCCGCATCTTTCGCAAGCGCAAAATAGGCCTCCACCGCCTCACTTGAGCCGGCCTGCTCATAGCGCTGCAGCCGGTTGTAGAGGGTTTTGCGGGCCCCTGCCGGAAGGGCACCGTTCCGGTATTTCCCAGTCAGATAGCCTTGCGCCAGCGCAGAATAGGCAAGAAGGCCGACCCCCTCACGATGGGCCACCTCCGCAAGCGCCGTTTCAAAGGTCCGGTTGATCAGGGAATAGGCGTTCTGGATGGAGACAACCCGGGGCACATTGGACTGCTCTGACGCGGTGACAAAACGCATGGTTCCCCAGGCGCTTTCGTTGGACAGGCCCACATGGCGGATCTTGCCTGCCTTCACCAAATCTCCCAGGACTTCCAGCGTCGACTGGATGCTGTTTTCATTCTCCACCGGCTCCACGTCCTGCCAGCGCGACGGATTGGACCCAAAGCCCGAAACAGTCCGGTCCGGCCAATGGATCTGGTAGAGGTCGATATAGTCGGTCTGGAGATTGCGCAGGCTCCGATCGACCGCAAATTCAATCTGCTTGCGACTCAGCTCACCGGTTTCACCATTTTCCCGGAACCAGTCCATGACGGTGCGGCCAACCACCTTGGTCGCCATGACGACCTTGTCCCGATGGCCGGTTTTTTGAAACCAGCTGCCGATGATGCGCTCCGTCCGCCCCTGGGTCTCCCTGTTCGGCGGGATCGGGTAAAGTTCTGCCGCATCGAAGAAATTGATACCCTTCTCAAGGGCATAGTCCATCTGGGCATGGCCTTCGGCTTCCGTGTTCTGTTCGCCGAATGTCATGGTTCCGAGGCAAAGGGCACTCACCTTTATATCGGTGCGGCCAAGAGGACGCTGTTCCATCGGGTTTCCCTTCAAAAAACTGAGTGGCGGCGCGGCGCAAGCCGGGGAGAGAGGGCTGCGCGCTGCGCCTCAAGAAGACTGGGCTTTTGCCAAAAGCTCTTCCACTTTCGGCAGGATGTTCTCAACGATGACCGCAACGCCATCGGCATTGGGATGCATTCCGTCGGATAGATTAAGATCGGGATTGAGCGCAACCCCTTCCAGAAAGAAAGGATAGAGCAGTGCCCCATGGGCCTTGGCCAGATCCGCATAGATCGGATCGAACTCTTTCGCATACTTCTCGCCCAGATTGCGGGGGGCCAGCATCCCGGCCAGCAGCACTTCTATGCCGCGCGCCCTGAGGCGGCTGGTGATTTCCTCCAGATTCCGCCGTGTGAGCGCCGGGGCAATGCCGCGCAGAGCGTCATTGGCTCCCAGCTCCACAATCACCGCATCAACCCCCTCCCCCACCGACCAGTCAAGCCGGGACAGCCCGCCGGACGTCGTATCGCCGGAGACACCTGCATTGATTACTTCCACCGGCTGGCCCCGGGCCTCCAGCGCTTTTTGCAGCTGTTCGGGAAACCCGTCACCGGGTGCCAGTTGATACCCGGCCGACAAGCTGTCGCCCAGCACCACAAGGGTCAGATCCGCAGCCCGGACCGGTGCGGTGCTCACGAAAATAAAAAGGAAACAACAGATGGCATATAGTCGTGTCACGTTAAAGACTCTTTCAGGACTGGAAGATCAATCGCCTGAAGCCCATATGGTCGCAGAGCGTCCGGATGTCGAGGGTGGTTCTTTCAAGGAAAAACGCCAGCACCGCCCCTTGTAAAGGCCATAGTATGACAAACTCTCCAGCGATTTCCCTGAAAAATGTGCATTTGACCCTCGGTGAAGGCGCCGGCCGGGTCCATATTCTCAAAGGGATTGATCTGGACATCGAAAAAGGAGCCTCCGCCGGACTGGTCGGCCCGTCCGGGTCCGGCAAGTCAACGCTTCTCATGGTCATGGCCGGTCTTGAACGAGCCGACAGGGGCAGCGTGAAGGTGGCCGGGTCGGATCTCGGCCCGCTCTCGGAAGATCAGCTGGCCCAGTTCCGAGGCCGCAATGTGGGCATCATCTTCCAGTCGTTCCATCTGGTTCCCAACATGACCGCTCTGGAAAATGTCGCCGTCCCCCTGGAGCTGGCAGGCGATGCATCGGCCTTCAAGAAGGCGGAAGCGGAGCTGGACGCAGTCGGCCTCGGCCACCGGCTGCATCACTATCCGGCCCAGATGTCCGGTGGCGAACAGCAGCGGGTTGCCGTTGCGCGCGCGCTCGTGGTGGAGCCGGAAATCCTGATTGCGGATGAGCCGACGGGAAATCTGGACGAGAGCACCGGCAACCAGATTGTCGACCTGATGTTCAAGGCCCGCCAGGAGCGGGGCACAACCCTGGTTCTCGTGACCCATGACCCGAACCTTGCGGAAAAATGCGACCGGACGATCCGGGTTCGCTCCGGCCAGATCGAAGAAGCGGGTAGCCCCCGGCAAAGCGCACCACAAGAGGTGTCTGCATGAGCAGCTTCGTGCCGGGGACCCTTCAAGAGGGCAGGCAGAGCTTTCCACTTGCTGCCCGCTTTGCCTTGCGCGAACTGCGCGGCGGCCTGAAAGGCTTTTACATCTTCATCGCCTGCATTGCCCTTGGCGTTGCCGCCATTGCCGGGGTGACCTCCTTGTCCCGCGCCCTGACCAATGGCATCGCCAATGAGGGACAGGCCATCCTCGGCGGGGATCTTGCCTTTTCGCTGAGCCTGCGGGAAGCCAGTGCCACGGAAACCGTCTTTCTGGACACGCTTGGCAGCGTGTCCCGCGTGGCAACGCTTCGGGCCATGGCGCGGCGACAGGACGGGAGCGATCAGGCACTGGTGGAATTGAAGGCCGTCGACAATGCCTATCCGCTTTATGGCACGCTGGATCTTGTGTCCGGACAAAAGCTGGATCAGGCGCTGGCAAAGCGGGAGGGCATGTGGGGGGCTGTGGCCGATCAGGCCCTTCTGGCCCGTCTGGATCTGTCGGTGGGCGACACCCTGTCCCTTGGGCGCACCACCGTGCGCATCACCGATGTGATTGGCAAGGAACCGGACAAACTGGCCAGCGGCATGGAATTCGGCCCGCGCCTGATGATTTCCGACAGCGCGATTGGCGATACGGGTCTGGTTCAGCCCGGCAGCCTGGTGCGCTGGCACCACCGGATCCGCATGTCCCCTGCCCCGGACCTTCAGGATCTGGATGCTCTGATTGCCAGCGCCAAGGCTGCAGAACCGGATGCGGGCTGGCGCATCCGCTCCCGGGCCAATGCCTCGCCCGGGCTGCAGCGCAGCATCGGCCGCTTTGCCCAGTTTCTCACGCTTGTGGGGCTGACCGCCCTGGTGGTCGGCGGCGTTGGCGTTGCCAATGCAATCCGGGCCTATCTGGACACAAAACGCGAGGTGATCGCCAGTTTCAAATGCCTCGGGGCCACCGGCGGGTTCGTCTTCCAGATCTATCTCGTGCAGATGCTGGTGATTGCCCTGATCGGCATTGTCATCGGCCTTGCAGTGGGCGCTGTTCTGCCCTTTGTCGCAGGCGCTGCGCTTGCCAGTGTGCTGCCGGTGCAGCTTGCCACCGGCATCTATCCCGCGGAGCTGGGGCTCGGGCTTGTCTACGGCCTCCTGACCGCGCTCGCCTTTGCGCTCTGGCCGCTGGGCCGGGCCCATGACGTTCCACCCACAGCCCTCTTCCGGGACATCGTGACCGGCGGAGCGAAATGGCCGCGCAAGCGCTATCTGGCCGCCACCGCCGTCACCGTTCTGCTTCTGGCAGGCATTGCCGTTCTGCTGTCCCATGACCGCTTCATTGCCACGGTCTATATCGCCGCCTCCGCAGGCGCCTTTGTCCTGCTGGTCACCGTGGCCCGGGTCATCATGGTGGCCGCACGGCGCCTGCCCTCCGTACGCTCGACCGAATTACGGCTGGCCATTGCCAACATTCACCGCCCCGGTGCGCTGACCCCCTCCGTGGTGCTGTCGCTTGGCCTTGGCCTGTCGCTGCTGGTGGCGCTTGCCCTGATTGACGGCAATCTGCGGCGGGAATTGACCGCCACCATGGCCGAGCGGGCGCCCAGCTTTTTCTTCGTCGACATCCAGAGCCATGAACGGGACGCATTTGAAGCACTCCTGAAACAGGAAGCCCCCGGCGCGCAGATCCAGAGCGTGCCCATGCTGCGCGGGCGGATCGTCAGCCTGAACGGCATTCCCTCCAGCGACTTCAAGCCCGCCCGGGAAGGATCCGACTGGGTGCTGCGCGGCGACCGGGGCATCACCTACGAGGCCACACTGCCGAAAAACTCCAAACTGGCCGCAGGCAATTGGTGGCCGCAGGACTATTCCGGGGAACCTCTGCTCTCCTTTGACGCGGAAGCGGCCACCGATCTTGGCCTGAAGATCGGCGACATGGTGACCGTGAACGTGCTCGGCCGCAAGATCACAGCCAAAATCGCCAACTTGCGGGACGTGGAATGGCAGTCCCTGTCCATCAATTTTGTGATGGTGTTTTCCCCCAACACCTTTGCCGGAGCGCCCCACGCCCATCTGATGACCCTCGGCTGGGACCAGGATGTGCCGGAGGCCCAGGAGCTGGCGCTCTTGAAAACCGTCTCGAATGCCTTTCCAACCGTGACGGCTGTGCGGGTGAAAGACGCCCTTGCCCAGGTCAACGATCTGGTCGCCCAGCTGGCCTGGGCCATTCGCGGAGCCAGCTCGATCACGCTGATTGCCAGCATTCTGGTGCTGGCCGGAGCGCTGGCGGCAGGTCACCGCAGCCGGATCTATGATGCGGTCATCCTGAAAACCCTTGGCGCCACACGGCCCCGCCTGATCCTGGCCTATGGCCTGGAATATGCGATCCTAGGCCTGACCACCGCCCTCTTCGCGCTGGTTGCCGGTGCTGCCGCCGCCTGGTTCGTGATCACCCGGATCATGGACGGGGAGTTCGTGCTTCTGCCGGTCACCGCCGCTGGCGCCGCCCTGGTGGCCTTGGTACTGACCGTTGGCTTCGGCCTGATCGGCACCTGGCGCATTCTGGGGGAGAAGCCGGCGCCGGTCCTGCGGAATCTCTAGATCACGGCCCGAAGCCCGCTTCCTCCGGCTCGCCGCCCAGAAAAGCCCCAAGACACGCCCCAAGGCACGCCCGCCAACAAGGGACATGCTTAAAGGCACAGGAGAACTTCCGGCAATATTACCTTGCGTCAACTTCTATTCTTGGCTATCCGAAGAAGGTCGGGGATGAAAGAAGAAGGGCACTTTCGATGTTTGAAGTTACGGGCAAATCCATTTTGAAATTCGCTACGGCAGGCGTGCTGACAGCTGCGGCCGCTCTGTTTTCAACAACAGCACCAGCTCTTGCGGAAAGCCCCTTTCACACCGGCGTATGGCAGCTGAACACCCCGGAAGGGCCGCGCGGCCTTGTGGTCAGCGACTGGCTGGTGTTTGAAGACGGCCTGCCGAAGCGCTGGCTGTACCGGCGCGCGGGCACCAATGATGCCAACCAGTTTGACTTTTTCAGCCGGACCATCGGCGACTCCGGCTATACGCCCGTCGGCATCCGCGTGTACCGGACCGGCGACAACGCCATGAAATACACGCTTGCGCCAAAGGGCAAGGATCCGGTGGAAGTCTCTGCGGTGCGCCTGTCGATTCCCAATTTCATCAATTCGTGCCTGTCGGTGGAGAAAAAGGGCAAGCGTTTTTTTGGCAACTGGGTCGGCACCAGCGGCTCCACACTCAAGAAACTGAATGTCGGCAAAAGCAAGATCACGATTGACGGCAAGGCCCGCGACGTAGCCATAGAGGAAGTGCGGGTCGGCCGTATGGGCATTACCGAAGGCGGCAAACCACTGGCCTTCCTGACCGATGCGGGGGGAGACTATGCGGTACTGCAGTGGTTCAAGCCGGGTGTGACCGAGGAGCAGATGCGTGACAAGGAACGGGAAATCCTCGATTTTGCCTCCGAAGAGATCGTCCGCAACCCGGGCGGCGACTGTGACCGGCAGATCGCCTCGCGCCTGAAAGCGATGAAATAGTCGCGATATCTTAAGTATAGGGACCTGAAATGCGGCCGGGAGCAGAAAGATATCGATTTTTTCGGAAATCTGATCTTGTGATTCCAGCCATATTTTCCCATATGTTGAGAGAGTTGTGTTGCATGTAATGGTGCGTGCACTAATCGTTCTAGAAGGGGATTCACACAACCATGTCGACCTTTGACCGTCAATCTCAAGGCGCCTACACCGTTGCCGGCTCGCGCGCCGAGGCCGGCATCGATCAGGGCCTGCGCGCCTATATGCTGGGCGTTTACAACTATATGACCTTTGGCCTGGCGCTGACCGGTTTCTTTGCTCTTGCCACCATGATGCTGGCAACAACAAACGATCAGAACGCCGCAGCCGCCGCTCTTGGCAATGGCCAGATGCTGACACAGCTCGGCGTTGCCCTTTATGGCAGCCCGCTGAAATGGGTCGTGATGCTCGCCCCGCTCGGAATGGTGATGTGGCTCTCGTTCCGCATTCAGTCCATGAGCGCGTCTTCCGCCCGTACGATGTTCCTCATCTATTCGGCTTTGATGGGCGTGTCCCTGTCCTCGATCTTTCTGGTCTATACCGGCGGATCGATTGCACGCGTCTTCTTCATCACCGCGGCCGCGTTCGGCGCCCTTAGCCTCTTCGGTTACACCACGAAGAAGGACCTGTCAGGCTGGGGCTCGTTCCTGTTCATGGGCCTGATCGGCATTGTAATCGCCTCGATCGTGAACATCTTCCTGGCGTCTTCCGCCCTGCAATTCGCCGTGTCCGTGATAGGCGTGCTCGTGTTTGCCGGCCTGACCGCCTATGACACTCAGCAGATCAAGGAGATGTATTACGAAGGTGACAGCGGCGAAGTCGCCACCAAGAAGTCGGTCATGGGCGCCCTGCGCCTCTATCTGGACTTCATCAACATGTTCCTGATGCTGCTGCAGCTGTTCGGAAACCGCGACTGATCAGCGCAAATGTCATCCAAACGCGAAAAGCCCGGCTCCCCGCCGGGCTTTTTTGTTGTCCAGCAGCGCTGTAGTTCAACCGCTTGTACCAATGACGGCAATGTGGACTGCAAGCCACAGCCTCATCCAGGAAGAGTGCGTGGGTCCCCGATCAAGCCGGTGCCGAATGCAAGGGAATGAGGTCCTTTCCAACGCCTGCCATACACCGATCCCCATCCAGAGGACGGCCGCAAGCCTGCCTCAAAGGCCGGGCTCCTTGTTCCGTTTCTGCGGCCCATCTTTCGAGACGGTCCATAGGCCCTCTTCAAGATGAGGGAGCGCGGAACGCCGGTGCAAGGGAAATGAAGAGCCAAAAGCTCCTTCCAGGCTTTATACCACAAGTTCGATCCAACGATGTCAGCAGGCAAAGCAGACCGCCCCTCGGGTGCTGGAAAGCAGCCCATCGGCAGCGCTGCGCGAAGCGCCTTGCCGAAAGATCTGCTTTACAGCATCAAATGGTGCAGACTTTTCGCACTAAGCGCGTCGCGTTTCATCGGGATTGTTTTGCGCCGCCTGAAACCACAGACTTCAACCCAAACGCAAAAACAGAGTGGCCTCGGCTCGGCCCGGCACACTCTGGTCAGGCATCGACGACGCGAAGGTGCTTCTTTTTCTCCAGCACCCGCAGCACCTGGCTCAGATCATGGCCGCGCTTCAGGATCATGCCCCCGGCGGCGACCACACAATAGGCACCCTGGCGCCGGGCCAGTTTCGGGTCTTTCTCGATGCGGTAGAGCGGCATTTCCGAAGAGCGCCGGAACACGGAGAACACCGCCCGATCCTTCAGAAGGTCAATGGCGTAGTCCCGCCACTCCCCATCAGCAACCATGCGGCCATAAAGCCGCAGGATCGTATCAAGTTCTCGCCGGTTGAAGGAAACGACGGGTCTGGAAGGCAAGGCCGTTTGGCTGTGCGGCTGCGGCGTATGGACCGCACCGCGCTGGGACGCGCTGTCATCGGCTTCGCTCATTCCACCTCCAATCTGTTGTCGCGCCTGCCACGCCATGGGACGGATGCCCGGGCAGCGCACGCAGCACGCTCAAAATCCTGTCAGACCGCCATTGAGCAGCACCGCGCTGTCTGCATGATGCGTCTCCTTTGAAGGAAATGGCAAGTCCGGGACAGGAGAAACATTTTTCCGGCTTAGAAAATCCGCAGTTCTGACAAGGCAAGTGTTGCACGTTTTCCGGTTGACGCAACGCTTTCAAGCTTGCCCAGAAAGAATGAACAAAATTTCATGATTTCGCCGCAATCCAGCCCTTGGCCAGCCATTTTGAACTCCCATATTCCAATCATACCCTGATGGGTGAGACCGATAAGGATCGCGGAATGCATTAGCCCCCCAGCCCCCCGGGGTCCTTAAAGGTCTACCAGATTTAATGAGTCAAACATCAGGGCAACTGAAGGGCCGGCCAAAAAGCCGGCCCTTTTCCTATTTTTCCGATGTTTCAGCCTTCTGGTGCTTGCACACGCAACCGTCCGTCAGCAGCCGCTCCAAAGCCCTGCCCAGGCCGCGCCCCGCGCCCCTTCCAGGACCTTCACGCCTTACCGCCACCCCGTCCGAGACCACCTTGCCTGCCCTACGGCAGTTTTTTGAACCTGACGCTGGACGGTTTTTTCCGCGCGCGCCCCGATTCCCTCTTTCCAGATGACAGACATGTTGTATCCTTTTTTGTGTCATGACCACGGACCTGATCGATCTTCGGGCGGCCAGAGCCGCCGATTGCGAAGCGCTTGCCGGCATTCACAACGAAGCCTGGCTCGGAGCCTATCGGGGCGTGTTGAATGGCGTCGACCTGCAAAAGATGGTGTCCCGCAGGGGAACAGGCTGGTGGCGCGGCGCCCTGACCCGGGGCGTCGACATCATGATGCTCAGCGTGGCCGACACGCCAGCCGGATATGCCACATTCGGCCCCTGCCGCCTCAGCGGCACGTCCATGGAAGGCGAGATCTACGAATTGTACCTGAAGCCGGAATATCAGGGGCTCGGCTTCGGCCGCACCCTGTTTGGCCGGGTCCGCACCACGCTCAAGGCCCGCAACATGCCGGGCCTTGCCGTACAGGTTCTGAGCGACAATGAACCTGCGCGCAACTTCTACCGCGCCCTTGGCGGCAAGCGCATGGCCAAGTCCTGGCACCGGCTTGGTGGCCGCCGGCTGGAACTTTCCATCTATTGCTGGCCCGCCGGAACCGGCCTGACGTGAGCCTGCCCGGCACGCCTCCACCGATCAGCCCAACCCGGCAACCTGCGTTCCGCGTCCGCATTCCATCAAATCTGCTGCGCCCACCTCTCCGCCATTAGGTGCAATGCAAAATTTGGGGCTTGAACTTCTCCGGCGGGATTGCGATAGACGCAGCAACATTCAACAGGAGCTATGCGATGCGTATCGACGCGGTGCCGATTGGCAAGAATCCCCCGGAAGACATCAACGTCATCATAGAAGTGTCTGTCGGCGGCGAGCCGATCAAATACGAGATGGATAAGGAGGCAGGCGCAATGTATGTCGACCGCTTCCTCTATACGCCGATGCGCTACCCCGGAAATTACGGCTTCGTGCCCCATACGCTGTGCGGCGATGGCGACCCGATCGACGTTGTGGTCGTGAACCAGAGGCCCATCGTTCCGGGCGCGATCATGTCCTGCCGCCCGATTGGCGTTCTGATGATGGAAGACGAGTCAGGCCAGGACGAGAAAATCATCGCCGTGCCCGGCAACAAGCTGACCAAACGCTACGAGCATGTCCAGGACATCACCGACCTGCCGCAGATCACAGTTGATCAGGTTAAGCACTTCTTCGAGCATTACAAGGATCTGGAGCCCGGCAAATGGGTAAAAGTGACCGGTGTGGAAGGCGTGGAAGCAGCCAAGAAGCTGATCGTTGAGTCCATCGAGCGCGCCCGGACGGAAGCTGCCGAATAAAGCTGGGGGGACAGCCCCTCAGCCTTGATCCAGGATCCGGGGCCGGTGCGGATCTTCAAAGCACATCGCGTTCAATCGGATTTTCTATCGCGTCCTGAATTCAAAGATTTCAACGCAAACGGAAAAATAGATTGATCTTGAAAAAACGCGGTGCGCCTTAAAGATCCGCAGCGGCCTCAATGCGCTCCATGTCCTGATCGGACAGTCCGAAGTGATGGCCGATCTCATGGATCAGCACATGGGCAACCACATCCCCCAGGGATTCGTCCATGGCCGCCCAATAATCCAGAATGGGCCTGCGGAACAGCCAGATGCGGTTGGGCATCTGGCCGGTAAACTGCGCATCACCGCCCTGGGCCAATCCCTGGCCTTCAAACAGACCCAACAGATCGTGCGGATCTTCGATGGACAGGGCATCCAGAACATCATCCGGTGCATAGTCGGCCAGGCTAACCTGGATATGGCCACAGCGCAGAAGCACATCATCCGGCAGGCCGGATAGCACTTCGCTTGCCATCTCCTCGAAATCGGACAGCTCTGGAGCCTTGCGGTCTGACCAGCCACTGCGGCTGATCGGTCGGACGGATGCCATGGGTCTCTGCCTTGGCCTTGAAGCGGGCGCGTTTGGTTCAAGCTCAATCAGGTTTGCTTTGGCGTTGAAATCTCCGGTTTCAAACGGCGGAAGGCAAATCCGACGGCCTGTAGCCTGCTCTTAAAATGAACGTCACAATGCCTAAAGATACGTGGCGGCCAGATAGATCAGCAGCCCCAGGGCAAAGATCACACCGGCGGTCCGGCCGATCCGGGTTCCCCATACCTCTATCTGATCGTCCTGATCCTTGTCGGCGCCCCTCAAATGCGAGCTAGCCCTGTCGGCCATACGCCGAAAGCTCGAACTGCCGAGCGATTCACTTTCCGCCTGCACCCTGTGAATCGCCCTCAGCGCTTCTGCGCGCCGCTGATCATCCAGCTGTTTCTTTCTGCTCATCCGGCTAAAGTGGACCTGTTCCACCTATGTTTCAACAGGAGAGCGGCAAACAGGCTCAAAACGGCCAGTCCTGCGGACGCAACAGCATTCCATCCGGCAAAGGAAAGACCAGCCAGGCGCCAGCTGGCTTCCGTGCAACTGACAACCCGCGTATTCTGCAGTGCCTGCAGCATATTGGCCGCAGAGGCCGGGGCTGCCGTGCCCCCGCCGCAGTCACTTGGGCCTGCCCAGAACTGCCACTCGGCTCCGGCCTGATAGACCCCAAGCCCCGCGCCATACGCAAAGACGGCTGCCACCGCCAGAAGGATGAGCAGGGCCAGCCGCGCACGCCCCTGCGCCATCAGCACCAGGGCAATTGCCGTCAACGGCAATCCGGCATAATACGGCACACGCTGTTCTAGGCACAATTTGCAAGGCACATAGCCGCCAAACAGCTGGAACCCCCAGGCTGTTGCAATCACCGCAAGCCCGCCAAACAGGACAAGACCGGAAAGGCTGCTCGCCAGACGCTCTTGGGTCATCGGGTTTCCTTCATCACAGATAGCGCAGCAGAACAAATCCGCCGACCAGCAACACGACGAAAAGGGTGAACATGAGACCGAGCCGCTTTTCGATAAAGTCCTTGATCGACGGTCCGAAAAAATACAGCAACCCGGCGACCACAAAGAAGCGCAGCCCCCGGGACACGATGCTGGCCAGAATGAAGACCGGCAGGCTGAGCCCGGCCACTCCGGAGGCGATGGTGATCACCTTATAGGGAAAGGGGGTCAGACCGGCGATAAAGACAAACCACCAGCCCCAATGGTTGAAGACGGCGCTGAACTCGTCAAACTTGTCCATCTTGCCGTAGAAGGTGAGGATCGGTTCCGCCACCTGTTCGAACAGGAACATGCCGATGAGATAGCCGAGCACGCCTCCCAGCACGGACGTGACCGTGCACAGCAGAGCATACCACCAGGCCCGCTCGCGCCGTGCGATCACCATGGGGATCAGCAAAATGTCCGGCGGGATCGGAAAGAACGAACTTTCAACGAAAGAAACGGAGCCAAGCGCGGCAGGTGCACGAGGTCCGGCGGCAAGGGACAAGGCCCAGTCATAGAGGCGTCTGATCATGGCAAATCCGTTAGAGCATCCCGCCCGCCAGGGCAAGGAAAACTCTGCCGTCAAACGCCTGTCGCACCCCTTTGCCGAAAGTTCGTGCAGCCCACAGTCCGGCATTGAATGCCCTGAACCTGGCCGGGCGGGAAAGGTGGCGCCACAGGCGCCACCCGGACCTTTCTATTCTGCCGCCTCGGCATAGTCCGACATGGGCGGACAGGTGCAGATCAGATTGCGGTCGCCATAAGCATTGTCGATGCGGTTGACCGGCACCCAGTATTTATCGACATCCAGCGACCCTGCCGGATAACACGCCTTTTCCCGGCTGTAGGGCCGGTCCCAGTCCCCAACCAGATCAGCGACAGTATGCGGCGCATTCTTCAGCGGGTTGTTCTCAGGATCAATCTTGCCGTCGATGATTTCCTGGGCTTCGGCCCGGATGGACAGCATGGCGTCGCAGAACCGGTCCAGCTCCGCCTTCGGCTCGGATTCCGTCGGCTCCACCATCAGCGTGCCGGCCACAGGCCAGGACATGGTGGGTGCATGAAAACCGCTATCCATGAGACGCTTAGCAATGTCTTCGACAGTCACCCCGGCGCTGTCGGCCAGCGGACGGGTGTCAAGAATGCACTCATGGGCCACCCGCCCGGTTTCGGACGTATAGAGAATGCCATAAGCGTCCTTGAGGCGGGCGGCGATGTAATTGGCATTCAGGATCGCGACCTTGGTGGCCTGGGTGAGCCCCGGCCCGCCCATCAGCAGGACATAGGCCCAGCTGACCGGCAGGATTGACGGTGACCCGAACGGCGCTGCCGAGACCGGACCGACCGCCGAACCATATTCCGGATGGCCGGGAAGAAAAGGCTCCAAATGGGCCTTGACGCCAATCGGCCCCATGCCCGGCCCGCCGCCCCCGTGGGGAATGCAGAAAGTCTTGTGCAGGTTGAGATGGCTGACATCACCGCCGATCTCGCCGGGCTGCGACAGACCGACCATGGCGTTCATATTGGCCCCGTCGATATAGACCTGGCCGCCATGGTCGTGGGTGATCCGGCACACCTCCTGCACGGTTTCCTCAAACACCCCGTGGGTGGAGGGATAGGTGATCATGCAAGCTGCAAGATTTTCGGAATAGGTTTCCGCCTTTGCCCGGAAATCCTCCAGATCGATATCGCCCTTGTCGTCCGATTTGACCGGAATGACCTTATAGCCAACCATCTGGGCCGAAGCCGGATTGGTGCCGTGGGCCGAGGTCGGAATGAGGCAGATGTCCCGGTGCCCGTCGCCGCGCGCCTGGTGGTAGTTGCGGATCGTCAGCAGCCCCGCATATTCCCCTTGCGCGCCGGAATTGGGCTGCTGGCTGATCGCATCATAGCCGGTGATGCGGCACAGCTTGTCATTGAGGTCGGCAATCATCTCGTGATAGCCACCGGCTTGATCCTCCGGAACGAAGGGATGCAGGCTGGCAAATTCCGGCCAGGTGACCGGGATCATCTCAATCGTCGCATTCAGCTTCATGGTGCAGGAACCGAGCGGGATCATCGCCCGGTCAAGCGCCAGGTCCCGGTCCGCCAGACGGCGCATGTAGCGTGTCATTTCCGCTTCGGCCCGGTTCATGTGGAAGATCGGATGGGTCAGGTAGGCGCTTTCACGCAAAGCATGCTGCGGCAAGCGGTAGTCGCTCTTCATCTTGCGTTCATCCAGCATGTCGCCGCCAAAGGCGCGCCAGACCGCTTCGATGGTTTCCCGGCGGGTCTGCTCATCCAGCGAAATGCCGATTTTCGTCTCGCCGACCTTGCGCAGGTTGATGCCATTGGCAACCGCCGCATTCAGGACAACGCCCTGAAGCGCACCCACCTCAACCGTAATCGTGTCGAAAAACACCTCCGGCTCCACCTTGAAGCCAAGGGATTCCAGACCCGTGGCCAGGCGGGACGTCTTGCGGTGCACCGACTGGGCAATTGCCTTGATGCCGTCCGGGCCATGATAGACCGCATACATGGAGGCAATCACCGCAAGCAGGGCCTGGGCCGTGCAGACGTTGGAATTCGCCTTTTCCCGGCGGATATGCTGCTCACGGGTCTGAAGCGCCAGCCGGTAGGCCTTCTTGCCCCGGCTGTCCACGGACACGCCGATGATCCGGCCTGGCATGCTGCGCTTCAGGGCATCCCGGCAGGCCATATAGGCCGCATGCGGGCCGCCATAGCCCATCGGCACCCCAAAGCGTTGTGTGGAGCCGACGGCAATATCCGCCCCCATTTCCCCCGGGGACTTCAGCAGCGCCAGAGCCAGCGGATCAGCCGCCACAATGGCCAGCGCCTTATGGGCATGAAGCTCTGCGATCACATCGGTGAAGTCACGCACATGGCCATAGGTGCCCGGATACTGGAAAATCGCGCCGAAGACAGTCTCCGGGTCCAGCATGTCCGGATCGCCGACAATCACCTCAATCCCCAATGGCTCGGCCCGGGTTTCGATGACGGCGATGGTCTGCGGATGGCAATTGGTGTCCACAAAGAACGCCGCCGCCTTGGACTTGGCAGAGCGCTTGGCCATGGTCATGGCCTCGGCCGCCGCCGTGCTTTCATCCAGCAGAGACGCATTGGCAATGTCGAGACCAGTCAGGTCGGACACCATGGTCTGGAAGTTCAGCAGCGCTTCCAGCCGCCCCTGGGAGATTTCCGGTTGATAGGGCGTATAGGCCGTATACCAGGCCGGGTTTTCCAGAATGTTGCGCAGGATCGGCGCCGGGGTGGTCGTGCCGTAATAGCCCTGGCCGATCAGGGAGGTCAGCACCTTGTTCTTGCCAGCGACCTCTTTCATATGGAACAGCGCATCACGTTCCGACAGGCCCGGTCCACCCCAGTCGAGCGGCTCCTGCTGGCGGATCGCCGCAGGAACAGTTGCATCAATCAGCGCATCGAGACTGTCAAAGCCGATCAGCTTCAGCATCTCGTCCATCTCGGAAGGAGACGGGCCGATATGGCGTCGGTTGGCAAAGTCATAGGCCTGGTAGGTGGTAAGTTCGAAAGCCATCTGCAGCCCTTTCCGTTAGCCGATAAACGCCTTGTAGCCATCCAGATCCATGAGACCGGAGACCTGGTCCGGGGCCGACAGCCTGATCTTGTAGAGCCAGCCCTCCCCTTCCGGGCTTTCGTTCAACAGCGCCGGATTGTCGGCCAATGCCGCATTCACCTCGGTGATCTCGCCATCCACCGGGGCATAGATTTCCGAAGCGGCTTTGACCGATTCCACGACGCCGATTTCATCCGCCTTGGCAAACGTGTCGCCTGCGTCTTTCTGTTCCACATAAACGATGTCACCCAGCTGTTCAGCCGCATGGGCCGTGATGCCGACCGTCGCCGTGTCGCCGGAAACGGTGATCCATTCGTGCTCTTCGGAAAAATAGGTGGTCATGGCGGTCTCTCTCGGGTTTAGCGCTTGTAATTCTGCTGCACGAAGGGCAGCGGGACAATTTCGGCCGGCTGGGTCTTGCCCCGGATGATCAGGTCGACTTTGGTTCCCGCATCCGCAAAGGCCGCCTCCACATAGCCCATGGCCACCGGGCCACCGGCCGTCGGGCCGAAGCCGCCGGAGGTGATTACACCGATATCAGCCCCGCCCGCGCCCGCAACGCGCACGCCCTGGCGTGCCGGTGCGCGGCCGTCCGGCCGGATGCCGACAAGTTTGCGCGACGGTCCGCTGGCAATCTCACGCTGAATGCGGCTTGCCCCCGGAAAACCGCCCTCTTCGCGCCGCCGCTTCTGGATCGCCCAGGTAAGAGAGGCTTCCACCGGTGATGTCCCGGGGCCGATATCATTGCCGTAAAGGCACAGACCCGCTTCCAGGCGCAAACTGTCGCGCGCACCCAGCCCGGCCGCTTCACAGGCTTCATGGGCCAGAAACGCGCGGGAAATCTTCAGAGCCTGGTCTTGCGGGATCGAGATTTCAAACCCGTCTTCCCCGGTATAGCCAAGCCGCGAGATCCGGCAGTCCGCGCCCAGAATGTCGCCGGTCATGGTTTCCATGAAGGTGAGGTCCCGCACGGCCGGACAAAGGCTACCAACCACCTCTTCTGCCATCGGGCCCTGAACGGCCACCAGCGCCCGGTCGAATATCTCCGTCACCTCAACCCCGTCCAGATGGGTCGCCATATGGGGAATGTCCTGATGTCGCATGGAGGCATTGACAACCACAAAAAAATGTTCGCCCGCATTGGAGACGATCAGGTCATCCATGATGCCACCTGCCTCATTGGTGAAGAAGCCGTAGCGGGCCTTGCCCTCTTTCAGCGTGGCAAACGCCTGCGGGCACAGGGCTTCAAGCTTCTGGCCAACATCCTGCCCGCGCAGGATCACCTGGCCCATATGGCTGACATCGAACAGCGCGGCCTTTTCGCGGCACTGCTTGTGCTCGCCCATGATGCCGAGCGGATACTGCACCGGCATTTCCCAACCGGCAAAATCGACCATCTTGCCGCCAAGGTCCAGGTGAAGATCGTAAAGCGGTGTGCGTTTGGGGGCATCAGCCATGAGACCGGTCCTCTTGTGGTTCCAGCGGGGGCAGCGTCCTCAGACAGTCCGGATACGCCTCTCAGGGGCTCCTCCCCAAGTCTATCCTTTGGCGCCTCCTGCTGCCCATCCTGCGGATGGACAGTGCCTGTGGCCTCCACGGTCCGGCGCAGGGTATCACCCCGGCCTGCGTTCGCAAACGCCACAACGCTCCCTTAATCTGCAATTTGTTTCCTATAAGAAACTTTTCCATCATACGCAACGAAAGAATGCGTTTGAGAAATTTGACGCTGTTTGGCGGGTATGCGAAACAGCGGGCACGCAAAAGAAAGGCCGGACATGGACCCCGCTTCCCACAGCAGCCCCGTTTCCCAGACCGGCGAGGACGACCGCCCAGGCGCCAATGACGCAGGGCATCTGGGCAAGATGATCCGCGAAGCGCGCTTGCAGAAAGGCTGGACACTGGAAGAAGCGGGCAAGGCGGCCGGGATCGGCCGTTCAACCCTGTCCAAGATCGAAAACAGCCAGACCCGGCCGAGTTTCGACATTGTGCGCCGTCTGACCAAAGCCCTTGAGCTGAAGACACCACAGCTTTTTGTGCAATCGGGCCCCAGCGATATTTCCGGCCGCCGGGACGTAACCCTGTCCGGCGCGGGCGAGCTGCAGGAAACTCCGACCTACAGCCACGAGCTTTTGTGCACGGAGCTGACCAGCAAGCGCATGTTCCCCTATATCAGCACGATCAAGGTCCGGGACGTGTCTGAATTTGACGGCTGGATCCGGCACCGGGGCGAAGAATTCATGTATGTGATCAGCGGCGAGCTGACCTTCTTCACCGAGCATTACAAGCCCCTGCCCATGAAGGCTGGGGACAGCGTCTATTATGACAGCGGCATGGGTCATGGTTGCGTGTCCACCAGCACGGAGGATGCCAAGGTTCTCTGGGTGTCTTTGGATTAGAGCCAAGGCCTCGAACAGGCCGCCAGACGCCCCCGCCCTGCGTCTCTCAAGAAACCGTGCGCCGGTGATGAAAGATGAAGCCAAGGAAATTCAGCAGGATCTGCGCCGCCAGGATCTGGGTACTCTGGCCCGGATCGTAATCCGGGGCCACTTCCACCAGATCAATCCCGGCGACCTGCCCTCTCTTGGCAAGGCCATGCAACAATTCCAGAACGTCATAATAGAGAAACCCGCCATGGCTTGGCGTGCCGGTGCCCGGCGCAATGGACGGGCAGAAGGCGTCGATATCTATCGTTACATAATAGCGGACGCCTTCAGGAATGCGCGCCAGCACAGCCTCAGGCCCCAGCTTGCGCACCTGGCGCACGGACAGAATATCCGAGCCCCGGGCGCGGGCGTCGTCATAGCCTTCTTTCGCCGTGGACGAGACATTGCGGATGCCAAGCTGGGTCATGCCGGACACATAGTCCTTTTCAATCGCCCGGCGCATCGGGTTGCCATGACCGTCCGTCACCCCATGGCGCTCGTCAACAAAATCCAGATGCGCATCGATCTGCACCACATGAAGCGGGCCCTTCTTTGCACAATCGTCTGAAAAGGCATTGATGCAGGGAATGTTGACCGAATGATCACCGCCAATCACCACCGGCAGCGCGCCGGCGATCAGGATCTTGCGCACCCCGTATTCGATATTGGCGTGGCTTTCTTCCGTTTTGGTGTGCACGATATCCGCATCGCCAATGTCAACGATCCGTACGTCTTTCCCGAGATAGGTGGCATCGTCCTCGTGGTCATAGGCGCCCGCATGTCCGAAGCTGAACAGGGTTGAGGCTTCGCGCACGGAACGTGGCCCGAAACGGGCCCCCGAGCGGAACTGGCAGCCGAAATCAAACGGCGCCCCAAGCACGGCCACGTCCGCGTCAATCGCATCCCAGTCGGCCACATAGTCCCGCTTGCCAAAGGTGGAAATACCGACAAAGGGCAGGTTCAACCGGCCCGTTTCATACCCATGCCCCGACATCTCCACACTCCTTTAAGCTGTTGGAGGATCGCCTTCCGGCCAGATCTGGAGAGTGGAATATTTTTGGGACTTTGGGAATGCGGAGACGCAGTGTATTGACGGGAAATCACGGTCTACCAGATTTGCCTCCCGCTGTCTGACAGCAGGATCAGCCCTCTTTGACGAGCGGACTGGGCAGACACAGGCGCCCCACCCGGCCAAAACCGGGTGAGGCTTTTGAAAAGATCAGCGCTTCAAAACCAGGGTAAACGTTACCGGAACGACCGGTGAGATGGAGTCCAGTCCTGCCAGTTTCTGCAGCTCATCCAGACCGGCCGTCAGTTCAAAATCCTCCGCAGACACCAGAACAGGCGCGGTGGTGGAGACCAAAACCTCATCGTCGCTCAAGCGCGCAATTTCCGCGTCGACGTCATACTCGACCTCCTGGCCGTGCAAGGTCACGGTGACCGGAAACTCCGCCTTTGCGACATCCCCAGCCTTCAGGCCTTCGAAGTCAGCCATGTTCAGCTTCGCCGCGATCCCGGCCGTCGGCATCTCAGCCACATTGAACAGAATTGTCTTCACGCGCTCGTTGCGGATGTCGATGCCCGTATCCACGGTCGCCAAATCCAGCACCAGCGCCGCAGTCCCGTCGTCTTCAACATTTCCGCTCAGACCAGCAATCTTGTTCACCTCACCAGTGTCTCCATTCTTGATGGACACATAGGACAGGCTGGAACCTTCAGGTTGCACTGTCCAGGCCAGGGCCGGGCCCGCCATCGCGGACAGGAGGACAGACACCATCAAAAACCGTTTCATCGGGATACCCCTTCGCAGACCGAAAAAATCTTTCGCAAAATCAACTATGAAGCCGCAGTAGGACGGTATCGTGACGTAAATATGTCGGATCCCTCATCGGGCAAGGGGCCGCTCGAAAGGGTATTGACAGCAAGTTGTCTGACAGGTTCTGGCCGTGGTCTCAAACCGGCTGCACACAAACGAGCAATCGCTGGGAAAGTTCACCGGCCGGCCGGATCTTGAAGCGGTCATGCGGGACAAGAGAGGGAAGCGAAAGGATTCGCTGGGACCATCCAAGCGCTCAAACAGCCGACAGGCGATAGCGCAAAGAAAATGGTGCCCCCCGCCGGAATCGAACCGGCACTCCCGAAGGAACGGGATTTTGAATCCCGCGCGTCTACCAGTTCCGCCAGAGGGGCAACTGACACCGGAGAGGGTGGGTATCATGGGTGTTTCGCCGATGCAAGCGATTGCTGCCTGACCGGCGGCGGAATCCACCGGCGGCGCAGACCCCTTGGGTGAGCGGAGTGCGCTAGTGTGGTGGAATTGAACAAGCCTGGTTTGCGCAGCGCGCGCCGGCCCGTATTTCAATTCCGAAATCCACACTTGAAACATAGGCTGGCTAGTCACCCTCATGACCCTGAAGTTCGTTCTGAACCCGCTGGAAAATGAGACGAACTCCAGATCAGGTGACTGGGGTTCTGCCGCCTCCCCCTCCAGTCCCGCAACGGGTTTTCACCTCAACTGCTTAGCCTGCGAACGAAAGCGCAAATTGTGCGCTTTTTCTGGACAAGCTTTTGTGCCTTGGCTAGAAACGGATTCATGAGCAAATCAGCACGTGAGATCGAGCTCAAGCTCGAACTGCACCCAACGGTGCAGGACGCCATGAAGCAGTCCGGCACAATTGACGGCTTCACCGCCAGCCGGGCAGTGACCAGGACCTTGCAGTCGATCTATTTCGACACGCCAGACCAGGCTTTGCGCAAGGCGAAAGTCTCGTTGCGAGTGCGCAAGTCCGGCAAGAGCTGGGTGCAAACCGTCAAGATCGGCACCGGGGTTGTGGCCGGGCTGTCTTCTGCCGTGGAGGCGGAACATCCCGTGAAAGGCCGGGCGCTGGACTTCTCGGTGATTGAGGATCCGGAGGTGAGCAAGACCCTGGCCGGGATCATCGGCGACGCGCCCTTGTCCGAGTGTTTCGAGACGGTGATGAAACGCACCACCCGCCAGCTGACACGGAACAGCGACGGCGCGCATATCGAATTGGCGTTCGACACCGGCAACATTCTGGCAGGCACCGGCAGCCAGCCCCTTGTGGAGCTGGAAATGGAGCTGAAATCGGGACCAAGCCAGGCAATTTTCGAGGCTGCAAAAGCGCTTTTGAAGGATGTGCCCTTTCGCTTTTCGCCCTTTAGCAAGGCCGAACGCGGCTACCGGTTTGCCGAGGGCCAGCAGGCGGAAACACCCGCTCCGGTTTTTGCCGAGGCGGTCACCTTCACGCCGGGCACCAGCGTTGAACTGGCCCTGCGCGATGTCATGCGCTCCTGCCTGAAACAGATCTCGGAAAACCGAATAGCGGTTCTGGCGTGCGAGGACCCGGAAGGCCCGCACCAGCTGCGCGTCGGCCTCCGGCGCCTGCGCAGCGCCTTCCGCCTGTTCAAGCCCGTGCTGAACCCGGCAACCGCAGCGCCCCTGGACCAGATGGCCCGCACCATTGCCAATGAAGCCGGATCCATGCGGGATCTGGACGTTCTCGTAGACGAGATCGTGGCCCCGCTGATTGGCAAGGCCCCGGACAGCGTGCCCCTTGACGCGCTTGTGGATGCGCTGCGCGCCTCGCGCGGTGAAGACACCCGCAGCGCGGTTACCACGCACTTGCGCTCTGCCGAGGTCAATGGTTTCCTTCTGGACTTGGCCGCCTATACGGAAGGGCGCGGCTGGCTGGACCCGGAAAATTTCGGCCAGACCGGGCTGCTGGCCCAGCCAATTGAGGCCTTCTCCTCAAGCGCGCTTGCCAAACAGTGGAAGAAGGTTCTGGGCTACGGCAAACGCCTGGAAGAATTAACCATTCCCGAGCGCCATGACATGCGCAAGGCCATGAAGAAGATGCGCTACGGCATTGAGTTTTTCGGCAGCCTCTACCCCCCAGAGACGGTGAAGCCGTTTTTGAAACGGATGAAGAAGCTGCAGGATATTTTTGGCTATCTCAACGATGTGGCCATGGCCGAAAGCCTGCCGGAAAAATGCAAACTCCCCGCAGAGACCGCTCTGGCAGCCACCCAGGCCATCGGCTTTGTCATCGGCTGGCACGAGGCCCAATGCCAGACCAAATGGCAGCACGCAAAAGGCTATTGGGACGCCACGCGCGAGACCCCGCGCTTCTGGGGGTAAGACCAACCTCATCTGAGCGAAGTTCTCTTCTGGCGTTCGACGGGAACACCAGACAATGCCATGATCGGTGCCGCCAGCGCGGCAGGAAAACGCAAAGAGGGCGCTGGAAGAACTCTCCAGCGCCCCCTTCTTAAGACTTTGAAACGGGCCGCGTTCCTATGGCTTGAAACCTGGTTTGCCTTAGAAATACCGCAGCCAGATATAGATGTTTCCGATCACCAGCGTCAGCAGCATGATCGGGAAAGCGTATTTCATGAAGGTGAGGAAGCCGATCGGCTGCTTTGCCTTTTCGGCAAAGGCGGCAACTGTGAGGTTGGCGCTTGCCCCCAGAAGGGTGCCGTTGCCCCCAAGGCAGGCGCCCAGGGCCAGCGACCACCACAACGGCTCGATGGCATGCGCGCCGAATGTGTCGGACGTTGCTTCGATCAGCGGGATCATGGTGGCCACAAAGGGGATGTTGTCGAGGATGGCCGACAGCAAACCGGAGGCCCAGAAGATCAGGAACGCCGTCCATTTCATATCGCCTGCGGTCACATGCAGAACGTATTCGGCGAACATTTCCAGAAGACCGACATTTTCCACGCCGGCCACGATGACGAACAGGCCGCCAAAGAACAGGATGGTCACCCACTCGACTTCGCCGAAAATGTGGTGCACGGATTCCGACTGGGCTTCTGCATCCTGGCCCCAATAGGCCAGCAGCATCAACAGCGCAGCTCCGGACAGCGCGGACGTGCCCGGCTGAATGCCATAGCTGTGGCCAAGCGTGAAGCCGAGAATGACGAGGGCCAATACGAACAGGGCTTTGACCATCAACCTTGCATCTGTGATGGCGCCGCTTTCATCGAATTCCATGATCCGCGCCCGGGCTTCCTGGGGAATTCCGGCCAGTTCCTTGCGGTTGAGGAAATAGACAATCACGGTCAGCACGACCAGACAGACAGCTGAGACCGGGGCGAGGTTCACCAGGAACTGGTTGAAGGAGAGCCCGGCGGCCGAGCCGATCAGGATGTTGGGCGGATCACCGATCAAGGTGGCGGTGCCACCAATATTGGAGGCCAGGATTTCCGCCAGGAAGAACGGGAAGACCCGGGTCTCCAGCGCTTCCGTGATCAACAGCGTGATCGGGGCGATCAGAAGAACCGTGGTCACGTTGTCCAGCAAAGCCGAGAAAACCGCCGTGATCAGCGTCAGCATGATCAGGATGCCGGTCGGATTGGCTTTCACCGACTTCGCCGCCTTGATGGCCACGAACTGGAACAGGCCGGACTTGGAGGTGATCGCAACGATCACCATCATACCGATCAGAAGCGCCAGGGTGTTGGCATCAACACCGGCCAGTGCCTGTTCCTGATTGAGAATGCCGAATATGACCATCAGCGATGCGCCAAGCATCGCAAGAATGGCACGGTTGAGTTTTTCCGTGATCAGCAGTGCGTAAACGATGACGAGGATGCCGGTCGCGAGCCAGAGGGGGGAAATGCCGATCAAATCTGCAACAGAGAACGCGTGCTCTCCGTGAGGCATGGAGTGTGTTGTCATAGGAGGGTCCGAGGGAGGAGAGTGTCCGCAGGAGGAAGGTTCAGTCGAGGACGTTGTCGAGGACGGAATTGGCGCTGACCGTGCCGACAAACCGCCAGCTTTCCGGTTCGACAAGCACAAGGTGCCGCTTGTAGTTATGGATCAGGAAAATCCCTTCCATCACCGGGGTGTCCGGCGCGGCCACGGGAATGTTGTCCGGGTTTGACAGGTTGTTGCCAACCCTGTCTTCCTTCAGCTGCGCAATGCGGGTATTGAAGTCTTCCTTGGTCAGGTTGAAGAAGCTGAGATTGCTCATCTGAAGACGGCCGGGCCCGGAGGAAAAGCCAAGAGCCGCCGCTTTCGGCAAGATCAGTTTCAACAAGGTCGGCGCGGAAAAGAGCCCGACATAGAGGCCCTTTTCATCCACTGCCGGCAGAAACCGGGCCTTGCTGGCCTTGATGATCGCCAGCGCACTGGACACGCTTTCATCCGGATGAATCGTCTTCTGAATATGCGACGGTACCATCACATCGCGACAGGTCAGTCCCATCTCGTCCTTTCTCTATTTTCTTCGCCGGGCTGGTCGGCTCGTCCAAACAGAACCTGGCCAGGAGATGTCTTGCAAACCGGCCCGGACGCACCGGACCGCGGCGCCAAAGGTGCCCTCTCTATGATCCTTTCCCCGCGAAATTCAAGCAAAATCAGCCTTGAAACGGCCAATTCAAACCCCACATGGCAAGAAAAAGCACTCAAGATGCTGCACTGCCACAAAAAGCACGGCGAAACCACAACCTGAAGAATGGGCAGGCGGCGTCCGCACCTGGGCTGTGAGCGGCTCCCGGCGCAAAAACCGGCGGCAGCCCGGCGCAAGATCAGTCCCGTAAAACCGCCATGGCTTCCTGAGACCAGCTCGCCCAGACCTCCGCCTCCCCCAAGTCCCGCGCCTTTGATGTGTCTGTATAGGCGCGCAACAGGACATCGGGTGCCTCCGCCACACGCAAATCCAGCTCCATCCGGCTGCCCTTGAAGGTTCGCCCGGTAATGTGAACCGGCACGGCGTTCTGTGCCGCTTCCGGCTTGTCCGCGGTCAGCATGAGCCCTTCCAGGCGGATTGAGGCGGCCACGTTCTGTCCCTCCTGAAGCCCGCCGGAGATCGGCGGGCGCCCGGCCAGCTTCAGCCCGCGCCACGTCAACGTGACATCAGCCCCATTGACGGCATTTACCTGCCCTTCGATCAGATTGGTCTCGCCGACAAATTCGGCAACAAAGCGTGAGGACGGATGAAAATAAAGGTCTTCCGGAGTGCCGTCCTGCTCGACCACGCCCTTGTTCATCACCACGATCCGGTCGGACATGGTCAAGGCCTCGTCCTGATCATGGGTCACGAAAAAGAAGGTCTTGGAGGTGCGCCTCTGGATGGATTTCAGCTCCGCCTGGACCTGGCCGCGCAATTTGGCATCCAGCGCGCCCAAGGGCTCATCCAGCAGCAACAGCGCCGGGTCCGGCGCCAGCGCCCGGGCCAGAGCCACCCGCTGCCGCTGCCCGCCCGACAGCTGATCGGGCAGCCGGTCTGCCAGGGCGGTGAGTTCCAGAAACCCCATCAGATCGTCACAGCGCGCGGTGATCGCCCGTTTGCCGAGCCCTTTCAGCTCCAGCCCGAAGGCAATGTTCCGGCGCACGGTCATATGGGGAAACAGGGCATAGTCCTGAAACACCATATTGACCTTGCGCCGGTTCGGCGGCAGCCGGGTGACATCTTCACCATTGACGATCACCCGGCCCGAGGTCGGCGTCTCAAACCCGCCGAGAATGCGCAGGGTGGTCGACTTGCCGCAGCCGGACGGACCGAGAAAGGTGACGAACTCGCCTTCTCGGATCGACAGGCTGAGGCTTTTAAGGGCCTGCGTGTCTCCAAAACTCTTGCTGACCCCCTCCAGCCGGACGATGTCTTGCGCAGAGCTGTTATGTATGTCTGGCATCTTGTTATCCTTTTTTCAGCCTGCGCATGGAGCGTTCCGCCCAGATCCCCAAAAGGGCGGTCAGAACAAGAACCACGGTTGAAATGGCATTGATTTCCGGAGACATGCCCGAGCGCAACTTGGCGAAGATCAGCACCGGCAGGGTCGGCTGATAGCCGCCCAGGAAGAAAGAGCGGACAAAGTCGTCAAAACTGATCAGCATGCAGAACACCCCGCCACCGATCAGCGCCGGGCGCAGATAGGGCAGCACCACCCGGAGAAAGGCAATCAGCGGATCGGCCCCCAGATCCCGGGCCGCATCCAGATAGCTGGGCGGCAGCGTGCTTAGCCGGGCGGAGACGATCAGCACGACAAAGGGCACATTATGCACCGCGTGGCACCAGATGATGGCGCCGGTACCGGGAGGAATGCCCCAGAGCTGGGCATAGATCCGGAAGGAAATGGCCGAGATGATGCCCGGAATCAGAGCCGGCAGCAGCGTCAGCCCGTAAATCAGCCCCTTGCCGGCAAAACCGCGCCCGTTGAGCAGAACCGCAATCCAGACACCGACACACAGGGACACCAGGGTGGAGGCTATCCCGATCACCATGGAATAGCCGAAGGCGGTCATGACTTCAGTGTTTTCAAACACCCGCATGTACCAGTCCAGGGTCCAGGAGCGGATCGGAAAGCCGATAAACTTGGAATCCTTGAAACCCATCAGGACCATCAGCGCCAGAGGCACGAAGATATAAAGGACAAAGGCCCAATAGAGCATCGCCATGATCAGGCGGGTGTGGCGGGTCATCGGGGCGTTCCCTTCTGAAGCCGCGTCATCAGGCGGCCGAAGACCAAGCTAATGGCAAGGGCGGTGACAAACATCAGACAGGCAAAGGCCGCCCCCGTGGGCCATTCATCCCCGGCCGTATGGAAAAACCCGGCAATGGTCTGGGCGAAGACCGTGGTTGAAGGCCCGCCCAGCAAAATGGGGGTGGCGTAATAGCCGGTCGAAATCAGGAAAACGAGCGTACAGCCGGACGACACCCCTTCCAGGGACAGCGGCAGAGTGACCCGCCAGAAGCGCGTCCAGGGCCCGGCCCCCAGATCCGCAGCGGCATCTGTATAGCTGCGCGGCAGTTTTTCCAGCGCCGAATAGAGGGGCAGCAGCATGTAGAGCGCACTCAGATAGATGATACCGACCGACAGGGAAAAGCCCGTATACATGAAGGGGATCGGACGGTCGATCAGGCCCGCCCACTTGAGCACCAGGTTCACGGCGCCATTGTTGCCCAAGAGGATCATGACGGCATAGGTGCGCACGATCTCGCCAACCCAGAACGGGATCAGCAGCAGCAGCAGAAACACCATCTGGTTGGAGCGTTTCACATGGCGGGCCAGAAAATAGGCGACCGGATAGGTCAGGATCAGGGTGGCCAGGGTCAGCGTCGCGGCAAAGAGCAGCGTGCGCAGAAACGGCATCAGGAAAATGGAACTGCCGAAAAACCGTGTGTAATTGTCCAGCGTGTAGTGATGCAGGTGGCCGGGCGCAACCGGATAGGCATCCACAAAGCTCACATAGAACATTTGGATCATGGGCCCGAGATGCTGGGTAAGCACCCAGATCACCGGGAAGGCCGCCAGAAGCGCGAATTGCCGTCTGGGCGAACTCAGCAGAAGAGCAGCAAAGGCCTGATAGACCCCTGCGCTGGAGACAGCGCCCCAAAAGCTCCGCCGGTCATGGCGCCCGTCTTGCCCGTCATCATCCTGCCGCAGGGAAGCGGCCGCCGGTCCAGGCGGAACTTTTCCTGACATTGATATTTCCTTTAAACAGACCGCAAATCTGATATCCGCCGCCGCGCAACAAGTCCTGTGCGCAGCGGCGCTGAATAAGACGGCCAATCCGTCAAAGGAGCCCCGCAAGCGGAGCTCCCTGCGGCAGTCCCTAGGCGGCCTTGACCTCTTCCACGGCCGGATCAACAAGATCGTATTTCATCTTGTTGGCTTCGGCGCGGAAAAATTTCAGATTGGCAATCTGATCTTCCGGGAAGCTTGTGGAGGCCTTTTCCGCATCCGTCAGAAATTGCGACGCGTCCTTGTAGGTGGAGATGAAACCCGAGGCCTTGGTCATCTCCGCCCCGATTTCCCCCGATGCCAGCAGCGCATTCAAGAACGTATAGGCATTGTCCGGGTTGGGGGCATTGTTGGCCACGTTATAAGTATAAACAAAGCCATAGCTGCCTTCCTTCGGAATGCTCATGGCGACCGGGAAACCGTCATTCATCAGGGCGGCAACCGGGCCGTTCCAGGCACAGGCGAGGGAGATGTCCTGATTGACGAACATCTGCTGCACCTCGGCGCCGCTGTCATAATATTTGCGCACCAGCGGTTTCTTATCGATCAGATAGTCTCGCGCTTCGGCAACAATCCGGGCTGCTTTTTCCGGGTCGTCCATATAGGCGACCATGTTGCCGTCATAGCCCATTTTCAGCATCACGATGGACATCATGTCCTGTAGCACATAGGCGGTCTGCCCGGCATATTTTTCAGAGAACAGCGTGTCCCAGGTTGCAGCATCCTCCGGCGACACCAGATCGGTGTTGTAGGCCAGAACCTCCATGCCGGACAGGATCGGCGCCCCCCATTTGTGGCCATTGATCGTCGCCCAGTCGCTTTCTGAATAGACCGGGTTGATATTGCCCCAGTTGGAAAGACGGCCGGTGTCCAGCGGGGCCAGAAGGTCGCTGTCGATGAATTGCAGGAAGCGGTGACCGGCCACGGTCACGATGTCGACGGTCGGGTTCGCCGCTTCGGCCGCCAGCAGGTTGAACTGCTTACCCTGATCATCCACCAGACGAATGTTCACCTTGATGCCGGTCTCGTCTTCAAACTGTTTCTTGAACGCGTCGGGGACGAAATTGGCATAGGTCCAGATATTCACCTCCCCGCCAGCCGCCTGGGAGCGGCGCAAATAGGCTGGGGATGCCAGCACGGCTCCGGTGACCGCAGCTGTTCCAAGAAAGGTTCTTCTGTTCAACGTGAATTTGGTCATGTCGTTCTCAATGTTTCGCCTTGAGCCGGTTGTCCGGTCTTGCGGCGCAGTCCCCTCATCCGCCCGGTCAGGTCAGCCCTCACCGGCCGCTCCCGCCAGGTGGCCCCTCTGGGCCGCCCGGCACAAGTCCTCTAACGTCATCTTATCCAGTCCGAGGGCGGGAAGCAGATCGTTTTCAGCAAAAAAATCCCGTCCATACATGGCCGAGAAGATTTCGACCCCAGCCCGGTGGAGCCGGGCCGGGCATCCGGCCAGTTCGCCAAAGGCAACCGTCACGGCAAGGCCGAACGGCACATCCTCCGTCACATAGCGGCTGTCGGCGGTTGACGGCCCGGTGCCGCCCCGGCCCAGCTTGTCCATTTCCTGGTTCATCTCGCTGATGGAGGCCACCGGAACATGAAAGGACAGATGAAAATGCTCGAAAATCGTGCGGACCGGCAGCCCCAGCTTGCGGGCAATGGCAAGGCGCTCCTCGTCCAGCGCCTCCAGCAGCCGCCCAACAGTCGGCGTGACATTCTCGCCCTGGCCCCAGGTTTCGCCCTTTTCCATGCGGGTCATGTTGGCCAGCGCAATGCCCATATGGTTCTGGGGATTGAGGTTGGACAGGCTGATGGCGAGCAGCCCGTCGCGCAGCTGAAACCGCTTCCCGAACATATGTTCACACAAGGATTGACCGGCAGCGACCGCGTTTTCCGGCAGCACGCACATGTCGACCAGAGAGCGCACCGTGTTGACCTGAACCTTTTCCGGCCCCTGTCTGCGCCCTGTGACCACCGTCGTGCCCCAGGCGATCACCGGCAGGCTAACGCCGCGCCGGGCCAGTGCATCGGCAAGATAAAGCGCTCCGAAAGAGGCATGTGAGGAAATCACCACCGGCTGATGATCCCGCAAATGGGGCACCAGGGCATCCATGACCGGTTTGTGACCATAGCCGGGAACCGCGATGAGAACCACATCATTGGCTGCAGCCAGCTCCTGGGCCGACACCGCAATAGCGGGCGAAAAGCTGAGTTCGACGGCCCCGGACGAGGTTAGCGTGCCCGTTTCCCGAAGGCCCGCCGTGCTTTTTCCGGAAGGCGACCAGAGCATCGGCGCATGCCCCAATTGATGCAACAGAGCTGACGTGCCGAAAGCGATCGAACCGGCGCCTGCAATCCCGACCTTGAGAGGTTTCTGGTCAATCATGAGGGCACCTTTCGTACCGGATCACCAAGCACATGCATAAGGCGATTGGCCCAGCCAAACAGGGCGGAGGACAGAATAAGATCGAGGATCTCGGCTTCGTCCAGACCTGCCGCCTTCAAGGCCGATATCTGGTCCGGCGCGGCCTCCGGCGGGCTTTTCGACAGGCTATAGGCAAAGTCAAAAATCGCCCGGTCACGGGCAGAAAGATCCGCCTCTGTGCCTTTGGCAAAGAGCGCATCGGTCACTGCCGTATCCTTGGCAATCTGTACATGGCGGCTGGCATGGACAGCCGCGCAATAGATGCAGTGATTGACCATGGAGGCGGCAAGCGCGCCAAGCTCCCGTTCGTCCCGGGACAGTCCCCCCTTGTCATACATGATCGCGTTGAAGAGCGGCGAGCGGACTTTCAGCGTTTCAACATCATGGGCGAGCGTCAGCACATAGGCCGAGACCTTCGTGTTGGACGGGGTCACCTTCAGGGCGTCGAGCTGTTCGGGCGTTGCCTCGTCCAGCTTCACCGGCGCCACCCTTGGGCTCCACTCGGGAACGGTCCGGGTGAACTTGCGGATGACATCACTCATGCCCCCATCCCTTTCAGCAGCTGCAGGCCGGCAAAGACGCGGACTTGATAGGACATGAAGGCATTGATTTCACACAAGCGCACGATGTCCGCATCGCTCACCCCCTTGTCTTGCAGGGCCGTGATGTCCGCAGCTTCCACCTCCCGTGTCTTGGCTGTCACTTTGTCCATGAAGGCACACACATGGTCGAGGCCAAGCGCGCTGCCCGTCTCAGCAGGATCGGCGAGCTTCGCGATGTGCGGATCGCTGATCAGCGCCCTGTAGCGGTCAAAAAGGGCCAACGCCCCATTAAGCGCGGCCACCCTTGCGGACAACGCCGCCCGCAGATCAGGCGTCCAGCCGCCCGGGTCCTGAGGGGTTAAAACCGCCTCTTCCGTCTCCTGGGTCAGGGCCAGAATGTTGCCGCGCAAGTCAAGCGCATCCGACAGTGCTGCAGTGCGCGCTGGGGCCAACAGATCCAGCAAAGTGCTTTTTTCAGGACAGCCCGCGCTCATGACACTTCTCCTACCGGGTACGACGGCTGCTGCGGCAACGGGGTTGGCGTCCACTCAGATCCGTCCAGCTCGGGCTTGGAATAGTTCAAGAACCCTTGCCAATGCACCAGCGTATCTTCCCGGTAAAGTTGGGAGGCAATGGCCTTGGCCAGCCAGCTGGCCCCGTCAGAAATGCCCGGAATATCTCCGGAGACCTTGCCCAGACTGGCTGTTGCGCCGTAGTTGAAACAATAAACATTGGCGAGCCAGGGCGCGTTTCCACGTGTCTTTTCCCGGAAGGTGAAGTCCCCGTTCAGATAGGGAAACAGGCTGAGGTCCTCATTTTTTTCCTCATCCGGCGCCGTATAGACGTCCCGCCAAAGTTCGATTTCACGGGCCGCCGGGCCGAATTCGGACCGGGCCATGGGTTCAACGGAAAAGCCGGTTCCCAGAATGACAAAATCCGCCTCGTAGATGTTGTTCCCGCCGAGAAAAAGCGTCAGACCCCGGCCGGTCTCCTCAACTTTGGTCACGGGCAGATCGAAATGGAAATGTGCGTTCTTGTGCCGGGACACCCGCAAGGTGGACCCATGAGGCGGCGGCGTCTGGGTCGCGAAGGAATAATTCATGAATCGCCAGCGCCATTCATCGGACATGGCGCCGTAGCCTGCGGTAAAGCCATAGCTCCCGATGCCCATCATCTTGTTGATGGTCGGCATGTCCTTGCGCCGGATCAGGTGGCGCACTTCGGCCGCGCCATGTTCCAGCGCTTCGGCTGCATTGTCGACCGCCGAGGCGCCAACCCCGATCACCGCCACCTTCTTGTCCTTCAGCGCGGCAAAGTCGATCGGATCGGCACTATGGGCCCAATAGGTGCGGGAAACCCCTTCCATGAAACCGGGAATGTTCGGGATGCCCGTGCCATCCCGCCCAGTGGCCATCACAAGTTTGCGGGTCAGGATTGTCTTTTGTCCCGCCCCACTCACATGCAGGCGCAGCAGATCGCCCTCCGGCTCGATGAGATCCAGGGCGACACCATTTTCAACCGGAATGTTGAAGACCGCCCGGTACCACTTGAGATAGTCCATCCACATGGGCCGGGGGATCTTATCGAGCTCGTCCCAGGCTGCTGCCCCGAACTGGGCCCTGAACCAGGCCTGGAAGGTCAGGAGCCCATGGCCATAGGCCGGGCCGGTCAGGGTCTTGGGGGAGCGCAAGGTTTCCATTCTGGCGTAAGTCAGCCAGGGCCCTTCCAGACCTTCTGGGCTGCGGTCCAGCACCCGGATGTTGTCAATGCCACCCGTGCGCAGGGCCATCCAGGCGAGCAGACCGCACATGCCCCCCCCGATAATGACGACATCGCTCACGGCTTCCCCGCCAACTTCTCTTTGCGGCACCCAGGATTTTCCCGGCCAGCAAAGATAGGTCAGGCTCTCCCACAACCGTTCTTCCAGCACCGCAAGACCGGCGCCGTCCAGCGGAAAAGGGGAACTCGAGTCAGACATGATACAATCCTTCTTTCTCCGCGTCAGCGGTCCTGCCGGAGTGGGGGGGGCCATCTTCCCATGTCCTGTCCGAGGGCAGCACCTCTGTGTGACGGCTGGACAAATGGCGGGCTCGCGGCGCCCTTAAAAGCAGGTGCTGAACAGCTTTCCTCAATGCAAGGCAGCGCGAAACGGGACAGTGGCTGGGGGAACAGAACACTCCCCGGATAGACCGTTGGTATAAGCATCTGAAATGAGTGTGTAAGTGCCACACCGGCACGAAAACGTCCGGCGCACCGGCCATCCTATGCCTGTAGGTCCTGCTGCGCTTCGGCACCTGGTCCGGACCTTGGAACGGGCCCTGCGGATAGGCATCGCCATTCCATCTTAGCACGAAACCCCTGCCCCGAGGCGCGCGCCGGTCAGAGGGCTCACGTCTTCCGGAGCTGCCCGCCTCCCTGCCACGTTTCAAACAAAAGCCAAACCCATCCATAACGACTATGGTGACAATTCAAATTGTCGAATTCATCACATTAATTTAGCAAAAATTTCTAAAATTGAGGTCATTTGATAGAATCAAATAAATAAATAAAGATCAAAAATCAACTGCCTCCACCAAAAACATTTGAGCTGAGACGCTGCAAGCCCCTACGTTCAATCGCGGTTCGTCGGACCAGTCAGTTTTTGGAAAGCTTTCATGGAACACGGTCGATCGGCCCACCGTCACGCATAAAGCAAAACCACAACTCAAAAAAAGATCAACATTCAATCTTAATGATTATTTTCTGAACAGCAGAAGCATACTTAATAGACAAATTCCCCCTATTTGATCTGAATCAGAATTTTTACTTGACGGTCTAATTTTTTCCTTCGTACGATAAAGATCTCGTTCCGAAAATTCGAAATATCCGAACCCTATCAAATCGCTTTTAAGGTGATTTTTCGATTTGCGCGCGTCAACCGCACGAATTCGATGAAGTGTGGGCAGATTAAAATAATCTTAGACAGGAGACCCAAAATGGAAAGACTTCGGAAGGCCGCTCTCTTTGCTGGAATTGGTGCACTCGGACTTGCCCAATTTACAGTCGGCGCATCTGCAGACTTCGCAGCTGAGGGCAACCCGAAGCCCGCTGTTATTCTCTTTGGCGATGCCAATGACGGCGGCTGGTCCCAGTCGATTGACGAGTCCCGCAAGACGCTTGAAGCCGAGCTGGGTGTGCGCATTCCCCAGGCGGAAAATATCGCTGAATCGGCAACCGCCATACGTCCGGCGGCCGAACTGTTCATTGAACGCGGCGCCAACATCATTTTGGGTTCTGCATTCGGCTATTCCGACACATTCAAGGAACTGTCCGAACAATATCCGGACACGGTTTTCATCAATCCGGCCGGCACAACCAACGGCCCCAATCTGAAAAGCATTTATGGCCGCAACTATGAAAGCCAATACCTGTGCGGCATGGTCGCCGGCGGCCTGACCAAATCCAACAAGATTGGATTTGTTGCCGCCAATCCGTTTGGTCTCGTCAACTGGACCGTCAATGCCTACCTGCTCGGCGCCCGGCAGGTGAACCCGGACGCGAACCTCTCCGTTGTCTTCACAGGCGCCTGGGCAGATCCGGTCAAGGAGCGTGCAGCGGCGGAAGCCCTGATTGAGCAGGGTGTTGACGTCATCGGCCAGCATGTGGACACCCCCACCGTTCAGGTTGTTGCCGGTGAGCATAATATCTATGGAACCGGCCACCACCGCGACCTGTCCGAATTCAGCGCCGCGACCCAATGTTCCTCCATCTGGACCTGGGACCGGTTCTTGAAGCCGGAAATTGAAAAGATCTCCGCTGGCACGTTCGAACCGGCTGAATATGGCGCTTTCCTGTCCATCAAGGACGGCCTGATCGATATCGCCTGCTGCGGTGAGGCCGTGTCCGACGAGCTGAAAGCAAAGGTGATGGCAGAACGTGACGCGATCATCGCGGGCAAGCAGATCTTCGCAGGTCCCCTGTCCGACCGGGACGGAACACAAAGGGTCAAGGACGGCGAGGTGCTATCAGACGGCGACCTTTGGAACATGGACTGGTACGTCGACGGCGTGTCCGGGCAGTAAACTGGTCACCCGCTCATGGCCAACGCACTGAGACTGAACGCTGTTTCGAAGAGCTTCGGAAGCTTCAAGGCACTTGACCAGGTGGATTTCACGGTGCGATCCGGCGAAGTCCACGCCCTTCTGGGAGAAAACGGCGCAGGCAAGTCCACATTGATGAACATTGCCTGCGGCCTTTACGCTCCCGACCATGGCAGCGTGGAAATGGACGGCAACGCCATTTCCCTGTCCGATCCCCGGGACGCGGCGGCACAGGGCATCGGCATGGTGCACCAGCACTTCAAGCTGGTGCCCGCCTTCTCGGTTCTGGAAAACCTTGTGCTGTTCAATCCCCGCCGTTCCGAACAGGAGACCGCAGACAAAGCGGAAACCCTGGCGCGTGAAATGGGCTTCGAACTCAATCTGAAACAACGGACGGACACCCTAAGCGTGGCCGAGCAGCAGCGTCTGGAGATCCTGAAAGTGCTGGTGACCGGAGCCCGCTTCCTCATTCTGGACGAGCCCACCGCTGTGCTCAGCGACCGGGAGGCCAAAGTCCTGATGGGCCTGATACGCGGTCTGGCCGATGCCGGGAGCGCTGTGATCCTGGTCACCCACAAACTGCATGAAGCTCTCCAGCACAGCGACCGGATTACGGTAATGCGGGGCGGGCGCAAGGTTGCCGAAACAGAGCCCGCAGCCATGGACCCGGTCAAACTCACCACGCTGATTGTCGGCGAACAGGTGATCGAAACACCAGCTCCGTCCCCCGCCACCGGCGCCACCCGCGTCCGCCTGTCCGAGGTGCGTGTTGCGGGCAAGGGCGGCACCAGGGGCCTCGACGGCGCCGGGTTCCGGGTGCGCTGCGGCGAAATTTATGGTGTGGCAGGCGTTTCCGGCAACGGCCAGAACGAACTGGCAGACGCCATCATGGGACTGGCAGAGGTAAACGGCGGCAGCATCGAATTTGAAGGCCATGGCGACATTGCCCCGCTTGGACCGGGGCCCCGCCGGAAGACCGGCCTGGCCGCCATTCCCGTGGACCGCTACCGCCACGGCCTCGCCGGGCGCCGCAGCGTTGCGGACAATTATGCGGTCAATGGGGTTCTTGCAGGCCGCTACGGCAGCTGGGCCTGGTTCAACCGCTCACTGGCGCGCAAACACGCCCAGAACGCCATTGTGGCCTTTGATGTCCAGGGCGTCCGCGGCATGGGCATGCGGGCCGGGCTTCTGTCCGGCGGCAATGCGCAAAAGCTTGTCATCGCCCGGGAATTTGAGAGGGAGCCGGACGTGGTGCTGGCACACAGCCCCTCCCGCGGGCTCGATATCCGGGCGGGCGCGGCCGTTCATGACCGCCTGCGGGCAGCCCGCAACCGGGGCGCCGCCGTGATCCTGATCAGTGAGGATCTTGATGAGATCTTTCTTTTGTCCGACCGCATCGGCGTCCTCTCTGCCGGGCGCATGGTCGCCGAATTTGACGCCCCGGCCGACCGGAACGAGGTGGGACAGGCCATGATTTCCCGTGACGGACTCCGGCATGACTGACCAGACAGCAAATGCGCACCCCGCCGCCAACCCAGACCAGCACACCGGTGCCGCGCCGCGCAAACGCCGGCTTCGGCTTGTCCCGCTCCTGGAAGTACGGCAGACCGTTGCCGAAAGCCATCGGGTGGTGTGCTATGGCCTCAGTCTGCTGGCGGCCTCTGCGCTCTCGGTTGGGCTGCTGGCTTCAGCGGGCGTGTCTCCTCCGGACCTGATCCGGGAAATCACAACGGTCGCCTTTTCCAGCCCCCGTGCACTCGGCTCGGTCCTGGCCCAAGCCGCGCCGCTGGCCATTGCAGGCCTGGCGACGGCGGTCGCCTTCCGGGCAAATTTCTGGAACATCGGCCTGGAAGGGCAAATGATCCTGGGAGCCATCTTTGCAACAGCGGTGGCCCTGTATGATATCGGACCGGAGCCCCTGCGCCTGCTGCTGATGGCCCTGGCGGCCATGGCCGGTGGCATCTTCTGGATCACCGGCCCGGCCCTTCTCAAACACCGCCTTGGTGTCAGCGAGGTCATTACCACCTTGCTGCTGAACTATGTGGCCTTCAACCTGCTTCTGCACCTGCTCTACGGCCCCTGGAAAGACCCGGTCAGCAGCTTTCCCCATTCAGCGCAATATGACGCCTTTGAGCGGCTGCCCCTGCTGGGCTGGCTCAATCTGACCTGGACCCTGCCGCTGGCCGCCCTTCTGGCGCTGGGGCTCTGGTGGATCCTCTCTCGCAGCCGCGTTGGCTATCTGCTTGATCTGACGAGCTCGAACACGGACATGGCCCGGGCCGTCGGCGTGCCCGTCGCCGGGCTCACCTTCGCGGCCATGCTGGCGTCCGGTGCCATTGGCGGACTGACCGGCTTTTCCATCGTGGCCGGTGTGGAATTCCGCATGACCCAGGATTTTTTCTCCGGTTATCTTTTTTCCGGCGTTCTGATTGCCTTTCTCGGCCGCAATCATCCCATCGGGGTCGTCGCAGTCGCTTTTTTCATGGCGGTTCTGTTTCTGGTTGGCCAAAGCCTGCAGGTTTTCTTTCAGGTGCCCTCCGCTCTTGTGCAGCTCGTCCAGGCACTCTTCATCCTCTGCGTGGCCGCCTCTGAATTCTTCCTCACCTACCGCATGCACTGGAGGGCCCCCGCATGACCGAGTTTCTGCTGAACTGGCTGCTCAACGTGCCCGCCTTTGCCGTGCCATTTGCCCTGGCCGCGCTCGGGCTGATCGTCAGCGAACGGGCCGGGATCCTCAATCTTGGCGCAGAAGGCTTCATGCTGGCGGGGGCCCTTGCCGGGATCGGCCTGATGATCAACGGCGCTGCGCCGGTCACGGCCCTTGGCGGTGCGGTTCTGGCGGGCAGTGCCATGGGGTTGTTTTTTGCCTTCCTCACCGCAAGCCTGCGGATCAACCATGTGATTGCTGGACTCGCCCTGGTGTTCTTCGCCGACGCGCTGACACGCTACATTGCCTCTGATGCGGGCTGGACCAACAAGGCGGTCCATGGCCTGAAACCGGTGTTTCTGGGACAGGACATTCTTGTCTGGGCGACCCCTTTCTTGTGCATGGGCTGTGCCTATCTCCTGAACCGGACACGTTTCGGACTGTCCCTGCGCGCCGTTGGCGAGAACCCGGCCGCCGCTGATGCTGCCGGCATTGACGTGACAACCACCCGCATTCTGGCACTGGTGCTGGGCTCCGCGCTGATCGGCCTTGCCGGAGGCTATCTCACAGTCGCCGTTTCCAAGATCTGGACGGGCTCTGTGGTCGGCGGGCGGGGCTGGATTGCCATCGCCCTGGTCATTTTCGCGCGCTGGCACCCCTGGCGGGCCCTGCTGGGGGCCGTTCTGTTCGGCTGTATCGAAGCGCTGATCCCGCGCATTGCAGCAACCGGCGCAGATGTTCCGCGCTACTTCCTGCAGATGACGCCCTATGTCGCGACTCTGGCAGTCATGATCTGGACCGCGACCCGCAAATCCGAGAGTGGCGCACAACCCGCAGCCCTTGGACTTCACCACATCCGGGAAGACCGCACCTGATGCCCTTTCCAAAGCCTCACACCAGGGAGTACAGCACATGATTGTCTACGAACCGCCCCATGCCGCGACCGAAATTCCGGTCATCGACCTCACGGACAGCTTTTCTGACGATTTGGACAAGCGCAAGAAAGTGGCCTGGGAAATTCACAAGGCCTGTGTCGACACCGGATTTTTCTACGTCAAGAACCATGGCATTTCCCAGGAAGACATGGACGCCCAGCTGGCTCTGGCCGCACGATTTTTCGACCTGCCGCTTGACGAGAAGATGAAGCTGGATTCCAAGAATGAGGATTCCACCCGAGGCTATGAGCCGATGGCGGCCCAGACCCTGGATGAAGGCTCCCCGCCGGATCTCAAAGAAGGGTTCATGTCCAGCGTCGATGCCGATGAAACCCACCGCTACACCCAGCTGAAAGTTCCCGGAACAGGCCGTAACCAGTGGCCGGAAAGCTTCCCTGAGTTCAAACAGGAATATGAAGCTTATACCCAGAAGGTGCTTGGACTTGGCCGGCATCTGGCCCGGATCGTTGCCTTGTCCCTGGACTTGCCGGAAGACTATTTCGATGAGAGCCTGGAAGAACCGCTGCATTACTGCCGCATCCTGAAATATCCGCCCATGCCCAAGGATGCCGCGCCGAACCAGCTTGACGCAGGCGCCCATTCCGACTGGGGTCTGCTGACCCTGCTGCTGCAGGATGATGTCGGCGGCCTTGAAGTGCGCAATGCGGACGGCCAGTGGATTTCGGCACCGCCGGTCAAGGGCACCTACATTATCAATCTGGGCGAAATGTTCCCGGTGATCACCAATGATCTTTACAAGGCGACCATGCACCGGGTGCTGAATAATACCAGCGACAAGACACGCTATTCCTGCCCGACCTTCTGCGATCCGGAATATTTCTACAAGGTGGCCTGCGCTCCCACGATCCTGGAAAAGGACGGGGCCGCGAAGTACCCGGAAATGACCGCTGGCGAACATCTGCGCGCCCAGTTTGAAAAAACCTTCGGCACGGCGGCATAGGGCGGACCCATGAATCTCCTCATGCAAGTCAGCCTGTTTTCCGAGACCTTTATCGAACTCTCGGAATTCTACCGGGATCTCTTTGATCTGGAAGAAGTTGAAAGCCTGCGCTCGGAGGTCTTCCGGGGCTATATGTCCGGCGATGTCATGATCGGCTTCAGCGCCCTGGCGGCCTATGAGATGCTGGGCCTTGAAGAGCGCAAACCCGGCGATGGTGATCAGACAGCCCTCACCTTGAAGTTTGCCTCCAAAGAGGATCTGGAAACCTGCCTGGCCAGAGCGAATGAGCGGGGCGCGACCGTTGTGAAGGACCCGTTCATGACCTATTACCACTGGTACATGGCCGTGCTGCGGGACCCGGATGGCAATGCGATCCGCCTGGCCTGCCCCACCCCGTGATCCGGCCGGGTCCTGAAGGACCCGAACATGAAGAGGCAGGGGCCTGGCGGCCCCGGCATCCCCAACCAGCAGACAGAGGACAATCCGAGTGATCAAGGCTCTTGTGTATGGCACGGAAAAAGAGATCCCTGACGATCCGTTCCGCCAATGGGTCAGCCTTGGGGACACGGCCATCATCTCCATCGACATGCATCAGGGGCATTTGTCGGAAGACCCCATGTGCCCCTGCCCTGCACCCCGGGGACGGGAAATCATTGAACCCGTCAATCAGTTTCACCGCGACGCCCGAGCGCTCGGCATCCCTGTGATCCATGTGCGCTCGATCCTGCGCAAGACCGGCGAAGACGATTTGAAAGGCCAGCACCCGGCGGCGTGGCGCTCGCTTGTTTCCCTTTATGCCGCCCCCATCCCGGGGATCGATCAACATGCCATCCAGGGATCAAAATGGACAGAATTTGCGACAGAGGTTCTGGAGACGGACCTGATTGTTGAGACCAAACGGCGCCTGTCTCCGTTCTATCCGACGGATCTGGATTTCCTGCTGCGCTCCATGGGCATCAAACGCGTCGTCCTGAATGGCGGCATGACCGATTGCTGCGTTCTGAACGCAACCTTTGATGCCTCGAACCTTGGCTACCGGGTCTGTGTGGCAGCCGATCTGGTGCGCGGGTCGAACGCGGAGATGGAAGACGCTGCGCTCAAAATGGTGTCGCTCCACACAGGTCTGGTCATGTCTTCTGAGAATATTCTTGAGGTTTGGCGCAACAGCTGACATTGACAAGCCTCCCCCAAAAAGCCATCCCTTTCAGCTCAAATCCGTAATTCAGCGATCAAAAGACCGGAATGAGATGGTAAAACTGGATCAAATTGATTGCCGTATTCTTGATGAGCTGCAACGGGATGCGGGCCAGTCCCAGCGGGAGCTGGCCGACAAGGTCGGCCTGTCGCAAAATGCCTGCTGGCGGCGCCTGAAGGCGCTGGAGGCGGCCAAGGCGATCCGCAAACACACCGTGCTGCTGAACCGGGAAAAGCTCGGCGCCGGGCTGGTAGTGATCATGATGATCCGCACCCGGCACCATTCGGCCAGCTGGCTGGCCACCTTCCGTGACCATGTCTCTTCGATCCGCGATGTGGTCGATTTCTACCGGATCGGCGGTGACTATGACTATCTCATCAAGGTGGTGACCAGCGACATGGCAAGCTACGACGCGATCTACCAGCGCCTGATTTCCGAAGTCGAGCTGGAAAACGTGACCTCCTATTTCGCCATGGAAGCCATCGAGGAACAGCGGCCCATTCCCTTCGCCCGCACGGGCAGCGCCTGAGCCGGGCCAGGCATTTTTCCGCAAATCGGGCTGGCCCCCCCTCTCTCCTCCGGGATATCAGCCAGCCAAGGCAGGCGCGGCGGCGAGTTGCTCAAACAACCGCGCCACAGCCTCCGCCCCCGGATCATTGTGGCCTGAAAGATTTGCTTCCGATACGTAACTCGCCCGGCCGGCCCGGGCCCGTGTAATACGGGACGTCGCGTCCGCCCCCTGCCGGGCTTCCCTTGCCGCCGCCTCAACCCCCTTGTCGAGGACGTTCAGCGCGGGCATCAGAGCGTCGATCATCGTCCGGTCGCCGGGCGCGGCCCCGCCAACCTGCATCACCCGGTCAAGCCCCGCCTTCAGGGCCCCAATGGCATCACGCCCGCTGGAGGAGGCATCTCCCGCCGCCGCAAAGAAGATCGCCAGCAGAACACCGGAGGAACCACCCATTGTCTGGCTCAGCTCCAAGCCGATGGCCCTGTAAAGCTGGGTCAGATCGGCAAGCGGCAACCGGTCCCGGGCCTCGATCAGGGCGCGGGCGGCTGTCGCAAGCGTGCTGCCCGTATCCCCATCCCCCGATTTGGCGTCAAGAGCGTTCAGATCGTCCTCCGCCGCAATCAGAATGTTGCAGCACCGCTCAATAAAAGCCCCCGTGCCCACGTTTTTGGACGGTAGCGGCTGGATCGGCGACAAGCCATCCGGCAAGGGGAGAACGGCAACGGGCCCCAGGGCAAGGCAGCCGGGCCAGGCCCAGGGGGCGACGGGCGCCTGAAGCAGCGCTTCCTCCGCCTTGCTGACCGGCAGCAGGGAGACGGAAAAGCCGTGCATGTCCAGCGAGGTCATCAAGGGGGCTGGGCCGACCAGCCAGCGGATCTGGCCACCGATCCGCGACTGGGTCAGCTCTTCGGCCAGAACCGACATCTCCAGCGGCGTTGTCCCGCCGAGATTGTTCAAAAGCGCCACATGCGGGCCGGGTGCAAGGGCTCCCTCCAACCGGTCGACCACCATGCCCATCGCGGTTCTGGCATTGGAAAAGGCAACCTGTTCAACACCTGCTTCCCCATGAATGCCAAGGCCGAGTTCCGCCATGCCCGGCTCGATGCGCTCTTCCTTGGGCGAACCTGGAATGGTGCAGGTGTCCAGGGACATGCCGATGGAAACGGCCCCGGCAATCACCCGCTGCGCCGCCTCCGTTACCGTGTCGAGATCCGCACCCTGATCCGCCAGCGCCCCGGTCATTTTATGCACAAACAGGGTTCCGGCAACGCCGCGGGCCTGGGGCAGATCCGGAAGGGCCACATCATCATCCACGATCACCATATTCACCTTCAGGCCGAAGGCCCGGGCCCGCTCCACCGCAAGGCCGAAATTCAGCCGGTCGCCGGTGTAGTTCTTGACAATGACCAGACATCCAGCCTTGCCCGTGACCGCTAAAATGCCCGCCAGCACGGCATCAACCGAAGGTGAGGCAAAGACTTCTCCGCACACTGCCGCCGTCAGCATGCCTTGACCGACAAATCCGGCATGGCTCGGCTCATGCCCCGAGCCGCCACCGGACACCAGCGCCACTTTCGACTTGTCCCAGTCGTTGCGAACCACCACCTTGATATGCGGATACCCGTCCAGCCGCGCCAGACGCCCCCCGGCCGTGCGCAAGGCCCCGTCAATGGCTTCAGTGACGAGTTTGTCCTTTGAGTTGATGAACTGCTTCATGTTCCCTCTCCTCAGGTCAGGCGAACGCCGCTGGCGTCGAAGAAAAGCGGATTGTGCGGTTGAATGGCGATCATGTCGCCGGGCTCAAGATCCATATGCGGATCCGACAGGGTGACGACCTCGTGGCCCTCAAGGGTCAGATGCAGACGGGTCTGATCCCCCAGATGCTCAACCCGCCGCACGGTCGACGGCTTGCCGTCCCCGGTCTTGATATGTTCAGGCCGCAAGCCGATCCGGGACGCCCCTGAAGGGGCCCCTGCAAACAGATCTGCCGGCAGAATATTGATTCTCGGCTGCCCCAGCCGGCCTGCCACATAAAGATTGACCGGGTTCTCGTAAATCTCGCGCGGCGTGCCGAACTGCACCAGCTTGCCCTGATCCAGTACCCCCACATGAGTGGACATGGTCATCGCCTCGATCTGATCATGGGTGACATAAAGCAGCGTTGCGCCCAGATTGGCCTGAATGCGCTTCAACTCGATCCGCAGATCCGAGCGCAGCTTTGCGTCCAGGGAGCTGAGCGGCTCGTCCATCAAATAGATATTCGGGTCGCGGACCAGCGCCCGTCCAATGGACACACGCTGCATTTCCCCGCCGGACAGAGCGGTCGCCCGGTTGTTGAGCTTGTGGGAGATCCTGAGAACCTCGGCAACGTCCCCCACCTTGCGCTCGATTTCCGCCTCAGCGGTTTTCAGGAGCGGCGAGCGCAGAGGAAAGGCCAAATTGTCCCGGACGCTCATATGAGGATAGAGCGAATATTGCTGGAACACCATGGCCACATTGCGCTGGGCCGGGGTTTCCCCGGCAACGGACCGTCCGGCAATGACCACGTCGCCTTCATCCGGCTCTTCCAGGCCGGAAATCAAGCGCAGGATCGTGGTCTTGCCCGCCCCGGTCGGCCCCAGCAGGGTTACAAAGGCCCCGTTGGGTATGGTCATGGAAACAGCGTCCACGGCCACTGTCTCACCGAAAGTCTTGGACAGATTGCTCAGACGCACTTCAGACATGGGACAGCACTCCCTCATTGAGCGCAGAGCGCAACGCCCGGCCGGTCTGATTGTCAAACAAGGTGGCCCTCGCCCCGTTAAAGGCCAGCCCGACCGTCTCGCCGGGCCGGGCCGGCTGGCTGGAGGCAATCCGGGCTTTCAGCTCCCCGCCCGCCGTCTTCAGCGTGACAATCTGGGTCGTGCCGAGATATTCGGCCGCGACCACCTCTCCTCTTGTGTCGCCATCATCGCGCAGGGCGATCTGTTCCGGGCGGATGCCATAGACAAGATCGCCTTCAAAGGGTTCTCGGACCATCGGCACCGCAAGATCCACATGATGCAGTTTCACGCTGGACATGCCCGGATGCACCTCTCCATGAAAGCGCAGAAAATTCATGGCGGGCGAACCGATGAAATCGGCCACGAACATGGTCGCGGGCTTGTCGTAGATATCCTGCGGCGTGCCGAACTGCTCAATGACGCCGTGGTTCATGACGACAATCTTGTCGCCCATCTGCATGGCTTCCAGCTGGTCATGGGTCACATAGACCGTCGTTGCGCCCATCCTGTCGTGCAGGGCACGCAACTCCTCGGCCATGCGCTCGCGGAATTCAGCATCCAGCGCCCCGAGCGGCTCGTCCATCATGAAAGCTTTCGGCTCGCGCACAATGGCCCGCCCCAGCGCCACCCGCTGCCGGTCGCCGCCGGACAGGCCGCTCACCGGCCGGTCCAAAATGTCCTCAATCCCCAGAATGCGGGCAACCTCGGCCACCTTCTCCCGGACCCGGGCTTTTCCCATGCCCTGGCTGACCAGCGGATAGCTGATATTGCGCCGGACATTCATATGCGGATAGAGCGCGAACATCTGAAAGACAAAGGCAATGTCGCGCTGGCGCGCGGGCCTCTGGCCTACTTCCTCATTGTCGATATAGATCTCGCCCGATGTGGGCAGCTCCAGTCCGGCAATCATGCGCAAGGTGGTGGTCTTGCCGCAGCCCGACGGGCCCAGCAGCATGAAGAACTCGCCATCCTCGATCTTGAATGAGGACGACTGGACGGCGGTGAAGTCGCCGAACTCCTTGCAGAGATTGTTGATCACGATCTCAGCCATGGGGCCTGCCTCTCACTCCCGGAAATGGCTGACAACGATGAACATCACCGTGCCCGTCAGCGTCACAATGAACGAATAGGTGTAGGCCCACAGCGCAACCGGCTGCATCAGCATGATCACTCCGAGGGCAATCAGGATGGAGGCCAGCATTTCCCAGGGCCCGCGCCGCAAGCGCATCAATCCGTTTAAGAACTGGCTCATTTGCGCACCGCTCCAAAGGTGATGCCGCGCAGCAGGTGTTTGCGCAGCAGGATCGTGAAGACCATGACCGGCACCAGGAACAGGGTCGCCCCGGCGGCCACCGCCGGCCAGTCCTGGCCGCCAACACCGATGATGGTCGGAATGAAGGGCGGCGCGGTCTGGGCTGTGCCGGAGGTCAGGAGCACGGCAAAGGCATATTCATTCCAGGAAAAGATCAGGCAGAAGATGGCGGTCGAGGCAATGCCCGTTGCCGCCTGGGGCAGCACCACCTTGCTGAAGGCCTGAAAGCGGGTGTAGCCGTCAATCAGCGCCGCCTCTTCATATTCGCGCGGGATCTCGTCCATGAAGCCTTTCAGCAGCCAGACCGCCAGCGAGATATTGACCGCCGTATAGAGCAGGATCATGCCCAGATGGGTGTCGGACAGGCCCAGCGTGCGGAACATCAGGAAGATCGGAATGGCCACTGCAATCGGCGGCATCATCCGGGTCGAGAGGATGAAGAACAGAAGATCGTCCTTGAGGGGCACCTTGAACCGGGAAAAGGCATAAGCGGCCAGCGTGCCCAGGAACACGGACAGGAAGGTGGAGCCAAAGCCGATGATGACCGAATTCAAAAACCGCTCGCCATAGCGGGACGGCCCGGCAATCACCATGTCCCGGTTGCGCACGATGGCCTCATACCAGGTGGCAGGCGGCGGCAACGCCTCAAGCTGCTCCGGCGAAACCCTGGTGCGGGTCGTGAACAGGTTCACATAGCCTTCCAGCGACGGTTCAAACTGCACTTTGGGCGGATAGGCGATTGCATCCACCGGCGACTTGAACCCGGTCGTGAGGATCCAGAGCAGAGGCAGCAGGGTGATTGCCGCATAAAGGGCTACCAAGACCCCGGCCAGCCATTTTTGCGGCGCCGAGGGTTCGGTAATGGAATAGCTGCTCATCTTTCCTTCACCTTGTTCAAGGCTTTCACATAGATCGATGCCAGGCCGAAAACGGTCACGAACAGGATGATCGCGTAGGCAGACGCATAGCCCGTGCGCCATTTCTCAAAGGCTTCGCGTTTCAGATTGATGGAGGTGAGTTCGGTCACCGAGCCGGGGCCGCCGCCGGTCAGCTGCACCACCAGATCGAACATCTTGAAATTCTCAATGCCCCGGAACAGCACCGCCAGCATCAGGAAGGGCAGCACCATGGGAAGCGTGATTGTCCAGAACTGCCGCCATTGGCTGGCCCGGTCGATCTCCGCCGCTTCGTAAATATAGTCGGGGATGGAGCGCAGCCCGGCGAGGCAGATCAGCATCACAAAGGGCGTCCACATCCAGGTGTCCACAATCACGATGGACCAGGGAGCAAGGCTCACGTCACCAATCATCTGAAAGGACGACGGATCGATCCCGGTCAGGAAGGAAATCCCGTAATTGAACAGGCCGATCTGCGGCTGGTAGAGAAAGGTCCAGAAATTACCCACCACCGCCGGGGACAGCATCATCGGCAGCACAATCAAGGTGGTCCAGAGGTCATTGCCCTTGAATTTCCGGTTGATCAGCCAGGCCAGGGTGAATCCGATCAGGACCTGCAGGACAATCGTCCAGAACAGGAAATGAGCCGTCGCCTGCATGGTCAGCCAGATGTCTTCATCGGTCAGGATGCGCTCATAGTTGCGCAGGCCGATATAATCGACCTCCCGGTTGGGCCGGTTGGCGCGAAAATTGGTGAAACTCAGATTGATGGTCCAGATCAGCGGGAAAATATTGACGGCGAGCAGCAGAAAGATGGTCGGCAGAACAAACAGCCAGGCAATGGCCCGATCGCTCAGCCCGCGCAATTTGGCCGCAACTAAAGTCGGCGTCGCTTTGGCCACGCGGTCAATCGAAGTCTCTGACATGGGGTGCCCACTTGTTCACGGGTAGAAGATCCAGGTCATCCGGCGGACAGGAGGGACGGGATGCCCCCGGTCCCGCCCGCCGGAAACTGGTGCTCTCAGGCCTCCGGCCACAGGGACCGGCCACCTGAGCGGCGCCGCCTTTAAAGCTTGCCTTCGTCCTCGAAGACTTCAGTCCAATCTTCGATCAGCTTGTCGAGCGCTTCCTGAGCCGTGCCCTGATCGGCCACCACATAGTCATGCAGGCGTTTTTGCATCGCCAGCAGCAGCTCCGCGTAAGCAGGCTCTTGCCAGAAATCCATCACCCCATCCATGGCCAGCAGAAAATCGGCCGCAAAGGGCGCGCTATCGGCAAAGTTCGGATCATTGAGGACGCTGACATGGCAGGAATAGCCGCCGAGATCCCACCACTTCTTCTGGACATCGGGCTGGGCGAACCATTTGATATATTCCAGGGCGGCGTCCTTCTTGTCGGAACAGGCCACCACGGAAATTCCCTGTCCGCCAAGGGTTGAAGCCTCTTTCAGCTGACCCGGATTGACGAAGAACCCGATCTTGTCACCGCCCACATCCGGATCCGCATAAAGACCGGGGAAGAAGGCGAACCAGTTCATGGCCATGGCCACCTGGCCGGATTTGAACGCATCCAGCGACTGTTCCATGTAACTGTCAGTGTAGCCCGGAGGGGTCGAGGTCTTGTAGAGCTCCTTGTAGAATTCCAGCCCGGCGACCGCCTCAGGCGAATTGACAGCACCTTCCATGTCGTATTTGCCCGGCGTGTTCTCATATTTGAAGCCGAACGGATACATGGCGCTGGTCGCGCCCATGGTGATGCCTTCCGAGCCGCGCTCGGTGAAGATCGCAACGCCATAGCGTTTCTGGCCGTCAATTTCCCGGCCCTGGAAGAATCTGGCGACTTCCAGCAGCTCCATCTGGGTTTTCGGCGGGGTCAGATCGCGGCCATGTTCAGACTTGAAGGCTTGCTGGATCTCCGGCTTTTCAAACCAGTCCTTGCGGTAGAACCAGCCATTGGCATCGCCCATGGCCGGCAGCGCATAGTAGTTTGGTGTGCCCTTGGGCCAGGTGGAATAGGCATAGACGGTTGCGGGTGCAAAATCGTCCATGCTGATCTCTTCTTTCTCGAAAAAGTCGTTCAGCTTGACGTAATGGCCATTTTCCGCACCGCCGCCGATCCACTGGCTGTCGCCGATCAGCAGATCACACAATTTGCCGCCGGAATTGAGTTCATTCAGCATCCTGTCGGCGAAATTCGGCCAGGGCACGAATTCGAATTTCATCGTATGCCCGGACTGGGCCTCAAATTCCTTGGACAATTCCACAAGCGCATTGGCCGGGTCCCAGGCCGCCCAACACAGGGTGAGTTCATCGGCCTTGGCTTGAGACAAGCCGAGCCCGGTCGCCGCCACAAGAGCGGACGCCGCGAGTCGTGTCGCAGTTTTCATCGCTGATTTCCTCCCGAAAAGGTCGCGCGCCGGGGCTAGCCGGGCGGCAGCACTCCTCCAAGTGCAGGATCAGCCTATTTGACATACGTATATCAAGTCAATCAAAAAACTGACATACGTCTTTCTTCTTTCGGCAAAAACGAATTCAGACCGTTACAGACGCTGCGTCAAAACAAAAGAATCCAGCCGCAGAGTCACCAGGCCGGACGGCACATCAATGCATTGGAAGACAAGGCACCCTGAGGCCAGCAGAGATCAATAAAGATTTTCACGCAAGACGATCTCGATGCGGATCTGCTCCTGCGCCGCATAGATATCAGCATCATCGCATTTGGCCCTCAGCACCCGGAGGGCACTGCGCGCCAGATGGCCGACATTCTGAACGATGACGGCATCCAGCTCCCCGTCGATCAGGCCCTGTCGGGTAACAGAAGTCAGGTCATGGGCAAGGACCACGAGATCCCGCCCGGCACCGTGGGTCCGCAAAGCATCCAGCATGGCCGCATTGCCCGAGCCCATGGAATAGACCGCCTTTAGGTCTCCATGGGTGTCCAGCGCCCGCTTCAGCGTCAAGCCGATGCGCTGCGGGTCATCATGGAATTCGATGGTCGGCAGGGCTTTCAGAGCGGGAAAGTCCCGGGACAGGACCTCATCCAGACCAAAGCGCCGCTCGATACTGTCCCGTGCCACCATGGAATTGGTGGCAACCAGAATGCAACCGGTCTCCCGCCGCAGAAACCGGCCCAGCAGCGCGCCCGCCGTCTGGCCGGCTGAAAAATTGTCAATGCCGACAAAGTGATCGCACCGGGAATTTGGCAGGTCGGAGACCAGCGCCACCACATAGACCCCCGCGCTTTTCAGATGGGCAATGGCATCACGCACCTGGGGCGTTTCCGGCACCATGAGCGCCACCCCGTCGAGCCGGGTCAGATCCAGCGATTTCAGCCGTTTGACGATGGCATGGGGATCGGCAGCATTGACCTCAAGCAAGGCCACATCGGCCCGGTCGGTCACCTGGGCCCCGGCCGCTTCGCGGACCGCAGCGGCAACGGATTCGACAAAATGGTTTGGCCCGTCCGGCAACACGAAAACAAAGTTATAGCGGCGCTTTTTGGCCAGATTGGCGGCATTCGTGTCACGCACATACCCGAGCTTGCGGACCGCTTCCTTGACCCGCTCGGCATTTTTCGGCCGCACATCCGCCCGCCCGTTCAACACCCTGTCGACGGTGGACAGGCTCACGCCCGCCTCACGTGCAATGTCATGGACTGTCGGTTTCACCATTCATCTCCCGCCGCCCGCCAATCTGAAGCGGCCAGCTGACACACGTCAATCAAAATAAACGAAAGCAGCCCGTTACCCCGTGATTTTTAAGGAAATTCATGGGGTTATGGTGAAGAAGACCAGGGTGAAAACTCTGGTTCGGCAGATTATCCTCCCACTTACCGCCCCCTCTGGGCGAACAAACCTCCACCTCATCTGCAAAGATAGTCCGCAACCGGACCATCGACCCACAGCTGGACTTCAATGTATTTTTCAAAGGGCCGTGCCTCGTAGCCTTGATAATCCTCGTCTGCCCGGCCATCCGGCAGGCCGTAGCGGGAAACCAGTTCGGGCAACTCTTCCAAGAGGAACACCTTGCCGTGATAGGGCTGAACCTGCTGGGGCGGCAGTCCAAAATCCGGGCCGAAGCCCATGGAGATGAAACTGTCCGGATAGGTGACACTGACACACCCTTCAGGCAGGGACCGCCAGTCGAGCGTGACGCAGCCCGTATCCGGATAAAGTCCTGCAAACCAGGGACAGGTGCCAAGAATGAAATAATACGGCGATGCCCGCTCCGGCCGCCCGCCCCGCGCCTTGAAAAGGGTCCGCAGCTTCTCTTCCGTGCGGGCGCGGAACGCCATATAGGCGCTGCCGAACACCCGGCGGAAGGCGGGATTTTGCAGCTTTCGCTGCCGCAGCCGGTCAAGAACCCCGTCCAGAGCCTCCGGCCCCAGATCTGAAAGGTTCTGGAAAGGCCGGTCCGAGCGGGAGTAATAGTGGGTGATGTGCTCAGGCAGGTTCATGGGCACGGGTCCCTGACGAAAAGGCGGTTCGAGAACATCGTGCGATAAGTCTGCCCGAGGCTCTAAACCAATCCGTTCACCACCAGCTGGATCCGGTCGGCGGCGGCACAGCCACGGGTGAACTGGAGCGGGCGGCCGGACATGTCCAGGTTGATGCTTTCCAGCACCAGAACCGGCTGGCCCAAGGGGATACCCAGCTGCTGTGCGTCCTGAGCCTCGACCAGTTCGGCGGTGATGCGGGTTTCCTTGCGCTGGTAGTCGTCAATACCCGCTGCCTTCAAGGCGGCCGTAATCGAGCCGCTCTGGGCATAGTCATTTACGAAATTGGGCACCCGCGCCTGCTCGAACCAGCTGCTGCCCACGATCATCGGCACGCTGTCGGCCACCCGCAGCGTTCTGACGCGGATCAGTATGGTGCCCAGTGGCACGTCCAGGTGATGGGCCAGAAGCGCATCCGCCTCTTCCAGGGCCGAGCCGATCAGCCGGCCGCTCGGCGCCCGGTCCTGGCCGGAGACAATCTCGGAAAAGCGCGTGCGCGGGCCAATCGGATAGCTGAGCGGGGCGGAGGCCACAAAAGTGCCCCGGCCCTGGTCTGCCCGCAAGATGCCTTCCGCCGTAAGCGCGGCAATCGCCCGCCGGACCGTGTGCCGGTTCACACCGAAGCGCAGGGCCAGCTCGGATTCCGGCGGCAGACGGCTGCCGGTCTCGAAACCGCCGCTGACAATTTCAGCCTTCAGCGTTTCCATGATCTGGCGCCAGACGGCAATGCCTGCGCTGCGGTCGAGAATAGTGGTGGTCGTCATGCCTCCGTCATCAAATTTCGCTACCAAAGAGTCAACAGGATTATTTGTATAGACAAATAGACATTATGTCGTTATGAGATGTCTCTGCAAGCTCCCGCACACCCCCTCTCCTGACCGCCAGCACAAAGGCGCGACACATGACCGACACGTTCTCTCCCACAGGATCTCCCCCCAACAGCACGGCGGATGCGCCCGCATCTTCCGGCTCCGCCAGCCCTGCGCATTCAGAGCGCCAAAAGATCATGGCAACGCTTGCAGCTGCCCCGCCGGCCGCCCTTGCCGAACGGTTTGATACCCTCGCCCCACCCGCCTTTGAAATGGTGCGCCCACCCGAGACCGGTCTTGTCATGGTGCGCGGCCGCATGGGCGGCACCGGCAGCCCGTTCAACCTGGGCGAAGTTACCGTGACCCGCTGCGTGGTGCGCCTTGAGAGCGGCGAGACCGGCAGCGCCTACAGTCTCGGGCGCAACAAGGAAAAGGCGGTTCAGTCCGCGATCATCGACGCCCTGTGGCAGCACGAGGACACCCGCCGCACCGTTGAAGAATTGGTGATCGCACCGCTGGCCGTCACCGAGGCGGACGCGAAAGAGACGGTGCGCCAGGAAACCGAAGCCACCAAGGTCAACTTCTTCACCATGGTCCGGGGAGACAATTGATGAGCCTGTCACAAACATCCGCTCCAAACGCGGGAGCAACTCCGGCCCTCGCCCCCGGCTTTGCCGATCCGGTACATGACGCGCAAAGCTGTTTCCGCGCGGTCATGAGTGCCATGGCACGGCCCGGCGCCACCCAGCCGCTGAACACCTGCGCGCTGACCCCGCCGGCCCCGCTGACGGCCACAGCCGCCGCCATCGTGCTGACCTTGTGCGACTATGACACGCCGCTCTGGCTGGATCGGCCCCTGATGCAGTCGGAACCGGTGAAGGCGTTTTTGCGCTTTCACACGGGCGCCCCGATTGTCAGCGAACCGGTCGAGGCCGCCTTTGCCCTGTTCAGCCACCCGGCAGCGATGGTGCCCCTGGCCAGCTTCAATCAGGGGTCGCCGGAATATCCGGACCGCTCAACCACACTGATCCTGACCGGTCAGGACCTCAACGCGGCGCCCGCCGTCACCCTGGACGGCCCCGGCCTGAAAACTCCCGCCCCCTTTGGAAGCGGCCCGGTACCACCGGTGTTCTGGGATCAGGTGGCAGCCAACACCCGCCAGTTCCCAAGGGGCGTTGACCTGATTTTTGCAGGCACCGGCGAAATAGCGGCCCTGCCCCGTTCCACCCGCACCACACCTCTGGAGGCCTGAACCCATGTATGTTGCCGTCAAGGGGGGCGAAACAGCCATCCGCAACGCCCACAAGCTGCTCGACAAGCGCCGCCGGGGCGACACGTCCATTCCCGCACTCACGCTCGAGCAGATTGCACAGCAGCTTTCCCATTCCGTCGCCCGGGTCATGGGGGAAGGCTCGCTTTATGACGAGACCCTGGCCGCACTGGCGATCAAACAGGCCCGGGGTGACCTGATCGAGGCCGCTTTCCTGATGCGGGCTTACCGCACCACCCTGCCCCGGTTCGGCTACAGCCAGCCGGTCGACACGGCCAAGATGCTGATCGAACGGCGGGTGTCGGCCACCTACAAGGACCTGCCCGGCGGACAGGTGCTCGGCCCGACCTTTGACTACAGCCACAGGCTGCTGGATTTTGCCCTTGCGGCCGAAGATGACGGCGCAGAGCGGCCTGTGGAGACAACAGAACAGACGGACACGGCCATGCCGCGCGTCTCCGATCTGCTTGGCGATGAGGGCTTGATGGAAACCGACCCCGTGAGCGATGAAAGCGCACCGGTCGGCGACCTCACCCGTGAGCCCCTCGCCTTTCCCGCGGACCGGGACCTGAGGCTGCAGAACCTCGCCCGGGGCGATGAAGGCTTTCTCTTGGCCCTCGCCTATTCCACCCAGCGCGGCTATGGCCGCACCCACCCATTTGCCGGGGAAATCCGCTATGGCGAGGTGGAAGTGGAGTTCTTTGCCGAAGAGCTTGGCTTTGCCGTCACCCTTGGCACCATCAAGGTGACCGAGTGCCAGATGGTCAACCAGTTCCAGGGCTCGGCCCAGGCCGCCCCCGCTTTCACACGGGGCTATGGCCTCGTCTTCGGTCAGGTGGAACGCAAGGCCATGTCCATGGCCATGGTCGACCGGTCGATGCGCTGGCAGGAACTGGGCGAAGAACCGTCCGCACCCGCCCAGGACGTTGAATTTGTCCTCTCCCATTCCGACAACATCCAGGCGACCGGCTTCGTCGAACACCTGAAGCTGCCCCATTATGTGGACTTCCAGGCCGAACTCGGCCTCGTCCGGCAAATGCGCGCCGAATGGTTTGAAAAACGCCGCCAAGAGAGTGAAGACGATACCAGCCAGGAGGCCGCAGAATGAACGACACGGCTCAGATCTTTGATCAGGGCGAATATAATTTCGCCTATCTCGATGAACAGACCAAACGCATGATCCGAAGAGCAATCCTGAAGGGGATCGCAATCCCCGGCTATCAGGTGCCCTTTGCCAGCCGGGAAATGCCGATGCCCTATGGCTGGGGCACCGGCGGGGTGCAAGTGACCGCCGCGATCCTGGGCAAATCCGACTGCCTGAAGATGATCGACCAGGGCTCGGACGACACCACCAACGCAGTGTCCTTGCGCGGTTTCTTTGAAAAGACTGCCGGCATCAGGACCACCTATGAGACCTCGGAAGCCACGGTGATCCAGACCCGCCACCGCATTCCGGAAAAAGATCTCACCGAAGACCAGATCCTTGTCTTTCAGGTGCCGATCCCCGAGCCGCTGCGCTTTCTGGAGCCCCGGGAAAGCGAAACCCGCAAGATGCATGCCCTGGCTGACTACGGCTTGATGCATGTGAAGCTTTATGAAGACATTGCCAAGAACGGCCACATCGCCACCACCTATGACTATCCGGTGAAGGTGAATGACCGCTATGTGATGGACCCCTCGCCCACACCGAAATTCGACAATCCGAAGATCGATGAGATGGCCGCGCTGCAGCTTTACGGCGCGGGCCGGGAAAAACGCATCTATGCGATCCCGCCCTACACCAAGGTGAAGAGCCTCGACTTTGAGGACTATCCGTTCGAGGTCCAGACATTCGACAAGCCCTGCGGCCTGTGCGGCGCCCGGAATGTCTATCTGGACGAGGTCATTCTCGATGACCGGGGCGGACGCATGTTCGTCTGTTCCGACAGTAACCATTGCGAAGAGCGGCGTGCTGCCGGCCATCGCGGTCCCATGGCCGCCGACCCGGCTGCGACCCAGATCGCCGGAGCGGCGCCGCAGGAGGATCGTATATGAGCCTGTTTCAAGCCGAAGACCCGCTGCTGCAGGTACACAAGGTCACCCGCTATTATGGTGACCGGATCGGGTGCCGGGAGGTCTCCTTCGACCTGTGGCCCGGCGAAGTGCTGGCCATTGTCGGCGAGAGCGGCTCGGGCAAGACCACCTTGCTCAACTGCCTGTCCACCCGCCTTGCGCCGACGGCCGGCGCCATTGAATACCGCTTGCGCGACGGCACCATGCGCAATCTCTATGAGCTGAGCGAGGCCGAGCGCCGTCTGCTGATGCGCACGGATTGGGGCTTTGTTCACCAGAACGCTGCCGACGGCCTGCGCATGAACGTGTCGGCCGGGGCCAATGTGGGCGAGCGGCTGATGGCCATTGGCGACCGCCACTACGGCAAGATCCGCGCGACGGCCGATGACTGGCTTGGCCGGGTGGAAATCGAGAGCGACCGGATCGATGATGACCCCCGCTCCTTTTCCGGCGGCATGCGCCAGCGCCTGCAGATCGCCCGGAACCTGGTGACCCGCCCGCGCCTTGTCTTCATGGACGAGCCGACCGGCGGGCTGGATGTCTCCGTTCAGGCCCGGCTTCTGGACCTGCTGCGCCGGCTGGTGGCCGATCTCGGCCTGTCGGTGGTGATCGTCACCCACGATCTGGCGGTCGCCCGTCTCCTCTCCCACCGGATCATGGTCATGCGCCACGGCAACGTGATCGAGGCCGGGCTGACCGATCAGGTGCTGGACGACCCGCGCGAACCCTATACCCAGCTCCTCGTCTCTTCCATTCTTCAGGTTTGAGGAAGGTTATCAAATGCCTGTCCGTCTTTATCTCAACAATGTCGGCAAGACCTTCACCATGCATCTTCAGGGCGGCGCGGTCATTCCCGTGGTCAACAAGGTGGAGTTTTCCGTCAATGCCGGGGAATGTGTCGTACTTGGCGGCCCCTCCGGCGCCGGAAAAAGCTCCATCTTGAAGATGATTTACGGCAATTACCGCTGCGACCAGGGCCAGATCCTGGTCACCTGCGGCGACACCATCCTCAACATGGCCGACGCCGAACCCCGCGAGATTCTGAAGCTGCGCGAGGACACCATCGGCTATGTCAGCCAGTTCCTGCGCACCATTCCGCGCGTTTCCGCCGAGGACATTGTCGCCGAGCCCCTGATCTCACAAGGGGCAAGCGAGGCCGAGGCCCTGGAAACGGCCCGCGCGCTGCTGGCCCGGCTGAATGTTCCCGAGCGGCTGTGGACCCTGCCCCCCGCCACCTTCTCCGGCGGAGAGCAGCAGCGGGTGAACATTGCCCGGGGCTTCATCGCTTACTATCCCATCCTGCTTCTGGACGAGCCGACGGCCTCCCTCGATGCGGCCAACCGGGCCGTGGTGGTGCGGCTGGTGGAAGAAAAGAAAGAACAGGGCGTTGCCATGGTCGGCATTCTGCATGACCAGGATGTGCGCGAGGAAATTGCCGACCGGATCATTGACGTCTCCGCCTTCGCAGCGGAAACCGCCGCCTGAGGGACGACACACGGTTTGCTCTCTTCTCGCAAACACTTGCAGGCGGACGGAAACTGTCACAGAACAGTCACCGCCCGCCTTTAAAGCCTGATGGCTTTCCTTCGCACCGAGCTTGCTGGTTCCGACATGCGCTATGCCCTTTATTTCGCCGCCCCTGCGGATGATCCCCTCATGAAGCTGGGCGCCAGCTGGCTGGGGCGGGACCCGTTCACCGGCGCGCCCGTGCCCCAACCCGGGATCGACGGCCTGACCGCCTCCCGGCTTGCGGCCCTGACAGACAGCCCCCGCCGCTACGGCTTCCACGGCACCTTGAAGGCCCCGTTCCATTTGCGGGACGGCAAGAGCGAAGCGGACCTGATCACAGCCTGCCGGGCATTTGCTGCCGAAACCGCCCCTTTCCGGATTGACGGCCTGTCGGTCAACCGGCTCGGCAAGTTCGTGGCCCTGACCCCGGACCAGCCGGAGCCGGAACTGGCCGCCTTCGCCGCTCTCTGTGTCAAGGCTTTCGAAGCGTTCCGCGCGCCACTGGACGCAGCAGATCTGGAACGCAGGCGCAAGAGCGGCCTGTCTCAGATGCAGGACACCTATCTGACGGACTGGGGCTATCCCTATATTTTCGATGAGTTCCGCTTTCACATGACCTTGTCGAACAAGCTGGACGATCCGGCGGAGGCCGAGGCCTTTGCGGCCGCCGCCCGGCCCTATTTTGCCGCCGTCACCGGCACCCCCCGCGCCTGCACCACCTTCGCCCTTTATAGGGAACCGGAGCGCGGCGCGCCCTTCACCCTTCACACCCTGTTTGAGCTGACCGGCGCCACCCCCGCCGCAGATGCACAAGCGGCCCACCTGACCCGCAAGGAGATCCCATGAGCCAGCCACAGCCCCTCTTCAAAAACGCCAGGCTTGTTCTGGCCGACGAGGTGATTGACGGATCCTTGAGCGTGGACGGAACCGGCACCATCGCCGCCATTGACACTCCTTCGGACGCCCCCGGTCATGACTGCGAGGGCGACTATCTGCTGCCCGGACTGGTGGAATTGCACACGGACCACCTGGAAACCCACTATGCGCCGCGCCCGAAAGTGCGCTGGAACACGGTCTCCGCCGTTCAGGCCCATGATGCCCAGATCGCCTGCGCCGGTATCACCACCGTCTTCGATGCCCTGCGTGTGGGCATGGATGAGGATGCGGATCTTGGCTATGCCGACATGCGCGCCCTGGCCGATGCCATCGAGACCGGCCAGCGCGAACACCGGCTGCGCGCCGACCATTTCATCCACCTGCGCTGCGAAGTTTCGGCCCCTGATGTGCTCGACGCCTTCAAGGTGTTTGAGGACGATGACAGCATCCGGCTGATCTCCCTGATGGACCACACGCCCGGCCAGCGCCAGTTCGTCTCTCTGGACGCCTACAAGACCTACTATCAGGGCAAGAAGGGCTTTTCCGACGACGAGATCAACGCCTTCATCAAGCAGCGCCAGAAGCGGGCCAACGGCCTTGCCCCGGACAACCGCAAGAAACTGTCCGCCATTGCCCAGGAACGCGGCATCGCAATTGCCAGCCATGACGATGCCACAACGGACCATGTGGATGAGGCCTTAGCCCTGAAGACAAAAATCGCCGAATTCCCGACCACAGTGGAGGCGGCCAAGGCCTCCCATGAGGCCGGGATGGCGGTTTTGATGGGCGCACCCAATGTGGTGCGCGGCGGCTCCCATTCCGGCAATGTCTCGGCCAGAGAGTTGGCCGAAGCGGGCCATCTGGATGTGCTGTCCTCAGACTATGTGCCGGTGTCGCTGATCCAGGCGGCCTTCCAGCTGGCGGAGGAAATTGACGCCATCAGCCTGCCGGATGCGGTTGCCATGGTCACCGCCACTCCGGCCAAAGCCATCGGCCTGACCGACCGGGGCGTTCTCAGCCCGGGCCTGCGTGCCGACCTGATCCAGGTGAAGCTGGTGGGCAATGTGCCGATCGTGCGCGGGGTCTGGCGGGAAGGCCGCCGCGTTGCCTGAGGCAGCAGGCCCCTCCGGTACTGGCAAACTGGGGACTGGCAAACTGGATGCTGGCAAACTGGGGCCCGGCAGAATGGTGCTGGTGGTCGGCCCCAGCGGCGCGGGCAAGGACACGCTGATGTCCGCCCTGAAGGATCAGCTCGGCGGACGCGAGGATGTGCATTTTGCCCGCCGGGCCATCACCCGGCCCTGCGACCCTGCCGCCGAGGACCATGCCACCTTGACCCGGGCGGAGTTCGACATGCTCGTGGCCAGCGGCCGCGCCGCCCTTGCCTGGGAAGCCCATGGGCTCGGCTATGTCATTCCCAAAAGCTATGACGCCCGGATCTCCGCAGGCGATACGGTGATTGCCAATGGCTCGCGCCGGGTCCTGAAACAAGCCTCGGACAAATACCGGACCGCGCTGGTACTGCTGATCACCGCGCCAATTGCGGTTCTGGCGGACCGGCTCGCCGCGCGCGGCCGCGAAAGCCGCGAGGAAATTGAGCAGCGGCTGAAACGCGCCGATCTGGAACCAGACCCTTTTCCCGGCCTCATCCGGATTGAAAACACCGGCACAGTGGCGAAAGGCGTGGCCACCATGATGGCCGCCCTTGGCTATGACACCGGCTCCCCGGATGGCGGGGAATAAGCCGGTCTCAAAGCGGTGACAAGCAGAAGTTCCAACCGGTCTAAACAGCCTGAAGGTCCCTGTAGCTGATCAGTTCGATCTGGCGGTCTTCAATTGCCTGCAGCACGACCGGGTCGGTCAAGGTAGCCAGACAGGACACCCGGTCGTCGCGTACATCCTCATAACCTTCATGGCCCATGTCTGTCAGGTCCGGACTGTCTGCTGCAGGGTGATCAATGAAAATATAGGTTTGTCCGGGCTCCAAATGCGCCAGCCCCTCGGTAAAAGCAGTCACCCGTGCCTGCACTGTGCAGGGATGTTTCGGATATCCGGAAAAGCGCGGCAGGCCGTGAGCAAACGGATCCTCCATCAAACCATAGCGCTTGCAGAGATCCGCAACGGCTTGCCCCACCCGTTGATCGAAACTGGAAAACCCCGCCGCCATATGAGCACTGACATGGGAGGCTTGCGGAAACAGCCGCAGCCCCAGCTGGATCTGGGCATCCAGTTCGGCGGCACTCTCTTCCAGGCGCCAGTCACAGTCTTGCAGGCTGCGGCGCCCGTCCCCCGCTCTCGGGGTGAGCAAGGGAGGGAAGTGACCGGTCTCATCCACCAGGCTTTTGGAAGCCGTCAACGGCCGCCATTTGATCGCGTCCCATTCGCTCGTCAGGGTCAAATGAATGCCGATATCAATGTCCGGCTGCCTGGCAAACAGCTCTGCCGCGTGGGTGACCCAGCCACAGGGCATCATCACTTCCACGCTGCGCGCAATTCCCTCCGTTGACGCTGTCAGGCAGCCGAGATTGCACGCCCAGCAGGAGCCGGCATCGTCCGCCCGCACCAAAAGTCTGGTCTTCTGTGCCATGTCTTTCCGTCCTTTCTGCCTTCCAAACCAAATCCTAGCCCCGCCCCGTCTCCCCCGAAACCAATCACGGTGCAGGCGCTGACGAAATTTGAGTAGATCCACTCAAGCGGACCTTGCGGCTGCTTGTTACGGTCTTCCGACAGTGATGGAGGACACCTTTGGCCGAAGCCTTTTTCCTGCCCTATGAATATGTGGACCACCTAATCAATCCGGGGCTGCAGACCGGAGCTGGCCCCGTGGCGCTCAACCAGTACCTTTGCCAGACACGCTCCAATGGCGGCAATGACAGCGTGCACAGCTTTTTCAAGAATTTCCGCTGGATCAAGAACAAACACGGCATCACGCTAAACCAGCATGTGGGCGGCAGTGAACTCGATAAGGCCCTGAAGGGACAAGGCAATGACAAGACGTTTGTTGCGATCTGGAACTTCATGCTGACCAACAAGGAGCTTCTGGACAAGTGGACAGTGGAAGTGTGTGGCCGGGCCAACAAGGACGGCACCAAGGATGTACGCAGGACCGGAAAAATCAAACGGCTCTATTTTGACAAGATGTCGGACCGGGCAGCATTGCAGGAAATGGTCAAGGACCGCTTCTTCGGGATGGACTGCATCGGCTTCGTGCAGAACTTCATGATTTGGGTCGGCGAACAGGCCAAATACGAGAAAGCGGTTCCCGAGCTGTATCCGACCAGGATCTGCAAGATCAACATAGATGACGTTTCAGAAGTAAAGCCCCTGGACTTCATGATCTGGGACGGCCACGTCGCCCTTGTGGACTGGATCTGGTACAAAATTGACGACAAAGCCGTCATGATCGACATGTGCCAAAGTTCCAGCGGGGAAGCTCTTGGCCCTCAATGCAATCAATATGTCGTCTTGCGCCAGACCGGCGGCAAGGCCCAGAACGGCGGGCGGCAATTCACCATTTCATCTGGAACCCCGGCCCCACCCGTCCGCAAACTCTTCACAATCTGGCGGCGGGACGGGTTCTGGTACTAATACGTAGCGTAATTCCCGCGGCCGTCGGGAGAACGCAGAGGACAGAGACCGGGAGGCAGGGTCCCTCGCCGCCCCCTATTCCTCTGTCTTCTTTTTCTTGCCAAAGACCGAACCCAGCAGACCGGCGGGCAGGCCGAAGCCTTCTTCCACCGCCTGCAGCACCTCTTCGTCGTCGACCTCCCCGTCAATGACCTTCTGCACATCGATCTGGGTGCTGCCGCCCGTTGCGCGCTGAAGGGCCTCATTGGCCGTATCCACCAGCCCTTGCGGGACATCCTTGCCGCCCTGCAGGATGGACATCAGCTCGCCACCGGAGGATCTCAAGGTTTCATAGGCTTTTTTCGGGTCTTTCAGGATGCCGGCAATGTCCGGATAGATTTTCGGGTCCGCCCAGGGACCCTCAATCACGATTGGCACGCCGAGCCCGGCCATTTTCTTGTCTTCCCCCTTGCGCCGGGGCATGGGCGGCTGGCCTTCCAGGGTTGGGACAATCACCGGCTCTACCCGCCAGTTGAGGCTCTGCTGCGGCAGATCCGTCGTGCCCTTGCCACTCATGCGCAGCAAGGGCCCGGCCATTGCCAGATCCTCACTGGTGGCCAGGCCGTTTTCGATGTGGAATGAAGCGGACAGAGAATTGAAATCAGTCTTTTCAGCTGCGTTTTCCTGCCAGCCCAGCAGGGTTTCCACCGACAGCCCGCGCACCATTTTGGGAATGTTGACGCCCTTGACCGCGCCGTCGGTAAACTGGAAGCCCGCCGTGCCGTTCAGACCCTGAACGAGCGCCTGTTCCGAGCCCCCCCTGGACGTCACATCCAGGTCAATCTGCGCCTTGCCCTCGATCCAGTCAAACCCGGCCGCGTCACGCAAAAGCGGATAACTGTTCAAGCCGGACAGGTTGAAAGCCGCAGACAGTTCCGGCACCGCGGACGCGCCGTTGAGGGTAACAGCGCCCGTGCCCGCACCGTCATATAGGGAAAGCTTGTCAAGATTGGCGGTCAGAACGCCGTCCTGAATGGCCACGGAGAGCGCGCTTTCGCCGGTCTTGATCTTGTCCAGACGGATTTCCCGGGCCGTGACTTTGAAATCCGCATCAACGGCCTGTAGGCCCTTGAAGTCGATCGGCGCCGTGCTCCAGCCGCTTGTTCCTTGCGCAGCCCCGCTTGCAGACGCGCTCCCGGCTCCGCCGCCAGACCCGGACGCCGCAGAGCCCCCGGAAGACCCGCTTCCGCCCTGGTTGCCGCCGCCGCCAAGATACGGATCCAGCACCAATTCGCGCAGGGCCAGCCGGGCGGTCACTTTCGGCTTGCCGCCAAAGGCAATCCGGCCATTGGCCTCACCGCTGGTGCTGTCGAGCATGAACCGGGTTTCCTCAAAGGAAATCGCATCCGGCTGGACCTCGAAAATGCCGGAGGCCTTGAAGGCCTTCAAGCCGCCGCCTGCACCCAAAGGCTGGCCCATCCAGGCCATCAGCCCGCGCAGATCCGCCGTTTCCACGCTCACGGCCCCATCGATCTGCCCGGGCAGGGCCACCTGCCCGTTGAACCCGGCGCCAAACCGGTTGCTTTTAAGGGAAACAGAGACTGGCGCGGCCTCGCCGCCAAGCAATTTGGCGGAACTGACCTCGCCTTTCACGCTGAACGCTTCGCCGCGCCAGGCCAGGGCACCGCTTAAAGAGACGGGCTGGTCCAACCCTTTGAGCGCCACATCCAAAGCCAGATCCGTCAGCTCGTCCGCAGCTGGATCACCGACCGCCGAAGCCAGTCCCAACCCGCCGACCCGGCCTTGCGAAATGGCAAGAGACCCGTTCATATCGAGCCCGGCCAGCAACTCCGTCCCTGTCAGACCAGCGGTTTCAAAGGCCAGATCCGCCCCCAGCGTGCCGCTTGCGGGCAGGTCTTTGCCGGCCAGAAGCAACAGATCCTTGATGGACCCGTCTTTCAGAACCAGACGGCCGGACACTTCCGGCACCAGACCGGAGAGATCTGCATCCGCCGCCCCGCCTAGGGAAAGCTTGCCGAGCAGCACATGAAGATCCGCCAGAGACAGAACCGCTTCCGTTCCCGAGAGCTTGGCATCCAGGGAATAGGCCCCCGGGTCTGCGGCCAGATCCTGACCGGCCAGCGCCGCCAGCGCCTTCAGCGACGGACCCGTGGCGGTAATATCCAGCGCGGCCCGGGCCGGATGCAACCCGGCTTCCCCGCGTACGGTTGCCGTGTTGTCCCCGCTCGATACGGTCAGACTGACCGGCACCTGATCGCCGGCCGCAAGCCCCAGCGGGTTGGAAAGCTGGCCCTCTACGTCAACCGGAACCTCCTGCAAGCTAAAGCTTGAGGTCAGATCCACTTCGCCGCTGAGATCAGGCGCCGTCAGGCTCAGGTCCAGATTGCTGATGACAAGGGGAGCCTCCTGGCCGGGGGCCTTGTAGGTGAGCGTACCGCCGCTGATGTCCAGCCGGTCAACGCCGATGCTTTTCAGATAACTGCTGCTGGCGGCGGGCGTACCGGAGGGGGTTTGATCAGCGGTTTGCGGGGAAGTTCCGTCCTCCTCTGCGGGCAAGGCAGCGTCAGATCCCTCTTCAAGCCCCAGTTCGCGCCTGGGTTCCCAGCTGGTTGCCCCGCTTGGGCTCACTTCCAGATGAATGTCAGGCGCGTCCAGCCGGATGCCGGTGACGCGGATATTCCCGGAAATCAGTCCGCTCCAGGCCAGTCCGAATTCCATCCGCTCCGCTTTGGCAAACTCGATCCCGTCCGCGCCTGCTTCACCGGACACTCCGATATCCCGGGCGTCCAGCGTGAAACTGGGGAACAGGGACAGCGATACCGGCCCGTCCAGACGAACCCGCCAGCCCAGCCGCTTGTCGACTTCCGCGACCACCTGGCGCTTGATTTCGTCCTTGGGCAGGAAAAAGGGAACGACCAGAACGATCGTCACCAATACAATCACCAGACCACCAAGTCCGGCCAAAAGCCGTCTCATCTGAGCGTCTCCCTTAACGAATCGGCCACAATGTAGCCCAAACGGGTGCTGGAGCACACTGCCCTTTGTTTTTGGCAAAAGCGCGAAATTTTCAAAAACCGCAAGAGAGCGCTACGTCCACTCGCGGCATGCGGTCACTTATCCGATGCGCACCATGTGATTGTCCCAGGCGAATCCGGCCGGGCGGGACAGGATGTCGGCCGGTGTCTCCGGCTCACTCACCAGCGACAAGCCCCCGTTTCCATCGGAAATCAGGAAGTAGCCTTGCGCAGCCGGTGCCACACCGCAGCAATCGGCAATCGACTGGGCCCCGAGAAACGCCCCGGTTTGCGCATGCCAGAACAGGGTCTTGCCACCGCGCGGGGCGGAAGTGGCAACCACTTCGCCATCTGCACTGGCGGTAACCGAGCCGATGTAATTCTGAAGCGTTGCCGCTATCGCGTCCGGGATGCCGGTCAGCTGCACGCCCTCGTCCCGGGACACCACGGCAACCAGAGGCGGCGTCTGTGATTCCGAACCTTCAAACTGCCCCCCGACCCAGACGCGCCCGGCCCCGTCCAGCGCCATGTGCCGCAAAGACAGCTGATGCAGGGACGGGTCCAGCCGGTGCTCGGCCAGAAGGTCCCCGGTCTGCGCGTCAATGAAAACAACCGACGGGCGCATGGTGCCGAGATTGAGTTTTTCCCGCGCCCTGTCCGGATGGGTTTCAATGCCCCCATTGGCGACCACGAGGGTCCGCCCGTCCGGTGCCAGCGCCAGATCGTGGGGGCCGATGCCGAATGTGTCCAGTTCACCGATCCGTTTGGCAGTCCGGCCACTGACATCATAGACCCCCAGAACCCCTCTGGCGGCCTCAAAGTCGTTTTCGGCCGAATAAAGCAGCCGCCCGTCCGCCGAAAAACAGCCATGCCCGTAAAAATGGCGCCCGCCGGCAGCGGCGATCACATCCGGTGACGTGTTCTCTGAGGGCCTGATCACAAGCGCAAACGTGCCCGGCCTCCGGGCAAAGGCCACCAGGCGCTTGCGGTCCGGAGAGACCGCGACCCCATGGCCCCGCCCGGGCAGGCTGATCCTGGCCAGCACTTCGCCATAGTCATTCAAAAGGCCGATGCCATAGGTGCCATCGGACTGTTTATAGGCGCTGGCGAACAAAAGCGCGTCATCCCCCGCGCTTTTGTCCAGCAGGCTTTCTGACAGCGCGGAGCCGGAAAAGGCCGCAGATGCGGCCAGCCCGCCCAGGGCCGACAGGAAGCTGCGCCGGGAAAAGCCAAGCCGTTTAGTCACCGTCAAGGGCATTGAAGCCTCCTGCAAGATCCAGCGCGCCCGCCAGTTCCAGCGCCAACGTGTCCCGGACCGACTGGAGGGTGATTGCCAGCACCGACACCTGCTCATAGGCCTCGCCTTCCAGAAACGTCTTGCGCAGGGGAGGCTGCAGCTTGCCAAGCAGCGTCTGCGCATTGCCAAGTTCAAAGGACAGGGTGCCGAAGATCCATTTGAACTCATCGGGAGTCATGTCTTTCAACTCAAGGCTCGACACCGCATCGTGAATACCGCTGAGTTCGCCGGAGAGAAAGCGGATGCTGTTTCCGGAGCGGGAAAACGGAAACCGGCGCGGCTTGGCTTTGTCCCGGGAGGTGCCAAGCGCGGGAAGAATGTCCTGATCCCGGGCGATGATCAGGCCGGTCACGAGGCTGTTGAAGACAAACTCGATCGCCTCCTTGGACGTTCTGAACCTCTCATTGTCCGGCCCGGCGGACAAAAGCAGCGCGCTGTAGCCATCCGGGTCCGACCAGTCAAGCGAGACAGCCTGCGCAATCCCGGCGACATTTTCCGCAATCGCCAAGGCATAGGCACAGGTTTGGTCCTTGTGCTTGCCCTGCGCCCCAAGCACAGGAGCACCGGTCTTGGAAAAGGCCACAAGCTGGAATGCCGTCAGCCCCTGGAGGGCAACACTTTTGTCCTTCAGCGTGTCGGCTGTAATGGCTTCGGCCTCCCCGCTTGCATAGAATTTCCGGATCTGCCGCTGCGCCGTGCCGCGTGTATCGGGCATGAAGGCCAGCCGGTTAATGCGGTCATCTGTCAAAAGCGGACCGAAGCGCAAAAAATGAAGCCGGGAGAAATCCTCAACCGTGGCCGAAAAGCTCTGCGCCAGGTCCGTGGCCGTCGCCGCGTTGTGATCCTGACAGATGGCCGTGACCGCTGCAGGCAAGGAGGCCGCCGTTTCCGCAAAGCCTGAGGCTGCCGGGCGGACAAAGCCGGTAATGAGGCTCTCGAGCGGCGGGTTGAAATCCGCCGCCCCGGCGGGGACAGCCAGACTGGCGGCAACAGCCGCCAAAACAAAGAAACGCATCAAAGTGACTCCAGAAATCGGATCAGGGACTGGCGGTCTTCCGGAGACAGGTCTGCAACCGTGTCCCGGGCCTCTTGCGCCTCGCCCCCATGCCATAGAATAGCCTCCAGTAGACTGCGTGCCCTTCCGTCATGCAAGAACCGTGTGTGGCCATTCACCATTTCGGTAAGGCCAATGCCCCAGAGCGGCGGAGTGCGCCATTCCCGGCCACCCGCGTCCCCCACCGGGCGCTGATCGGCCAGCCCTTCGCCCATATCGTGCAGCAGCAGGTCCGAATAGGGCCAGATCAGCTGAAACCGATGGGCCGGATTGGCCGCCTCCCGGCTGGTCACGAATTTGGGATGATGACAGGCCGGGCATCCGGCCTCGTAAAAGATCTTCTTGCCCCGCAGAACCTGCGGGTCGCCTGCCTTGCGCCGCACCGGCACGGCAAGGTTCTCCGAATAGAAGGTCACCAGATCCATGACCGGGTCCGGTGCCTCCGAGACACCCAGATGGGCCTGTTCCCCATGGGGTAGCGTCCGGCACGCAGCCTGCGCCTCGGTGCAGTCGCCGTAATTGTCCGGCTTGTCCGGCGAACTGATGCCGATGTCGCCGGAAAAGGCCCCGGCGGTCTGCGCGCGGATGGTCGGGTTGGAGGCTTTCCAGCCGAACCGGCCAAGGGTCAGCTTCCCGGTTGCCGGATCGCGCACGGTGCTGACTTTGCCGGAAATGCCGTCGCCATCCAGATCCTGCGGATCGGCCAGCGCGCGAATGTCCGCCGGATGAACCGCCTGAAGCAGCCCAAGCCCGATCATCGGCGGGGCAACACGCGGTGACATCAACGTATCCGGATGCATCTCCCCGAAGCCAAGATCCCGCAGCCGGTAAACCGGTTTTTTCAAGACGGCACTGTCTTCGCCCTTCAGCGGGACTTCGATCTCTTCAAGCTCAATGTCGAACCGGCCTTCTCCTGAGAGGCCCGGAACGGCAAAGGTCTGCAGCTGGCTACCATAGGTGGGTTCGGGCACAAGCAGAATGTCTTTTGCCGCCAGGGCGTCCCACTGCGCCTGCGTTTGCGGCGGGATCGACAGGCGTAGAAACAGCGAGACCGCCTCGTCGCCCGGCAGGGGCGGACGGCCCCGGCCGTCCTTCAGATGGCACCCCTGACAGGAGCGGGCATTGAAGAGCGGTCCCAGCCCGTCCGACGCCAGGGTAGAAGACGGAGACGACGCCCAAAGCTTCTTGAACAGCCCGTTGCCGAGCTTGAAGGCGTGCTCTTCCTCGAAAGTCAGATTGTCATTGGAATGGGAAAAAGCATCCCGGTTCAGGCGCTTTTTCGACGTGCCGGCGCCGCCCTGCATGGGCTCGAACCGCTCCGGCTTGCTGAAATTCGTGGCGGGCTTCAAAACCGCCTGAACCTTGGCCTTGTCCTCGTCCGACAGATCATCCCTGTGGGAGACAAGGTCCCCTGCAAACGGGGCCGCGACACCAAAAAACAAAAACAGGCTGGCGCAGCACAACAGGCGCAGCCGGGGGCCCAGTGACATAAATCGCATCCTGATCTTTCTCCGCGCTCCCCAAACCGCGGAGGACCCGTCAGGCAGACCGGAGGCCGCCTGACGGGGGATTTTGCTTACTCGAAGACAGCGCCCGGGTTGTCGAGGCTGTCGGAACCTTCAAAGGCGATCTCGTCGAGCTCAAGAACTTTGACGACGCGCTCGATGGATGCGGTCTGGTCGACCAGCGCATCAACGGCGGCCTGAACCACGGCATTGCCTTCTTCGTTGCCTTCGCCAATCATCTGGTCATAGGCTTCACCGCCTTCGGCGCGGGCCTTCATGACCTCAAAAGCTGCCAGGGTGGCGTCCAGCTTGGTCTTCATTTCCTCGGCAAGAGCCGGGTCCTTTGCGGCAACGAGATCCGCAATCGAGGCGCCATCGACGTCATTGCCAACCGGGCTCTTATATTGTCCGAAATAGACGTTCCGGATGCCGACAACATCATTGTAGTGGGACATGTGCGTATTGTCGGAGAAGCAATCATGCTCTTCTTCCGGATCGTGCAGCATCAGTCCGAGCTTGATGCGCTCACCGGCCAGTTCGCCATAGGAGAGCGAGCCCATGCCGGTCAGGATGGTGGCCAGACCGCCGGTTTCGCCCTTGCCGGCCAGCTCTTCACGGGCTGCGCCACCCGGAGCCCAGGCGCTTGCCATTTCCTGAAGGTCGGAAATCAGAAGATCGGTTGCGGCCTGAAGGTACTGGATGCGGCGCTCACAATTGCCGCCGGTGCAGTTTGCCGGGTCGAAATCGGTTGCCGGACGGGTGCCGGCCCCTGCATTGGTGCCGTTGAGGTCCTGGCCCCAGAGCAGGAACTCGATGGCGTGATAGCCGGTTGCCACATTGGCTTCCACTTCGCCGGCTTCCTGCAGTGTGTTGGCCAGAAGATCGGCGGTGATTTCGGTGGCATCGATGGTCTCGCCGCCCACTTTCAGGCTTGGATTGGCGATCACATTGGCCACGTAGAAATCGTTTTCTTCCGATTCATCGCCATAGGACGCATCAACGTAGTCGATCAGACCTTCATCCAGCGGCCAGGCATTCACCTTGCCTTCCCAATCGTCGACAATGGCATTGCCGAAGCGATAGGCTTCAGTCTGCTGATAAGGATTGCGGGCCGCAATCCAGGCTGCACGGGCCGCCTCCAGATTGGCTTCGCTCGGCTCTGCGGTCAGGGCGTCGATAGCCTTTTTCAGGTCCTTCGCTGTGGCGAGGGAATCTTCATACCCGGCCTGGGCCACGTCGCCATAGGTCGACAGGATATCGGCCGGGGCAGCGGCCAGAGCAGGCGTTGCAATCAATGCGGTTGCGGCCAAAAGACCGGCTCTAAAGGAAGTCATGGTTCCATCCCAACTCTTGAGGTGCCTGGGCCAAACGGGGGGGACCGCAGGCGAAATTTGGACAAGGTGGCCGCTTTCGGAGCGCCATATACGCACTGGAGAAACCATTTCATGAGACTGAAAGTCAAGAAATAAATTGAGAATTGTCAATACTTTAGAACGATTCAAAGAACATGACGCAAAGATGCCGGATTCTGCTCCCATGTAAGTTTATCTGGCTGTCAACAAAGCTTTGATGTGTTTTTGACAATCATGTAACTGGAACACCAATCTCAAGGGATCAAAACCAATCTGATAGGTCTCTATCAATTGAGTTGGTATAAGACAGGCAGACTATCGGGAAACAGGAAGGCCGGGACATGCTCAATGCGTTGAAAAGCTTTGTCAGGGACATCACCTTCGGAGACAGCGGCGGCAAGACCTTCGCCGAAGATGACACGCGCCTGGCCGCCGCCGCCCTCCTGTTCCATCTGATCGATATTGACGGCGTGATAGAGGAAAGCGAAAGCAGCAAGCTCCGCGAAATCCTCAAAAGCCATTACGGCCTCACCGAGACGGAAACATCCGATCTGATTGCCGCGGCCAAACAGCGGGACGAGGAAGCGGTTGACCTTTACGGCTTCACCTCCGTCCTGAAGCGCACCACCGATGAGACCGAACGGCTCGCCATTGTCGAAATGATGTGGCAGATCGTCTATGCGGACGGCCATGTACATGAATTCGAGGACAACACCATCTGGCGGGTGGCCGAGCTTTTGGGCGTGTCGACCCGGGACCGCATGACGCTGCGCCACAAGGTGGCCCAGACCGCACCGGACGACCCCCACCACGACTGACAGTTCAAGAGACGGTCCCGCTCTTAAGTCCGCACTGTCCGGACAACATCCTCTTTTTGAACTGGTTTCCGAAAAAAGACAGGGCGCCCGGGCTCGCTTTTTCAAACCGCGTCCCTCATATTTACCCCATGAGATTGCAGTCCGTTTCAATTGATACCCGCCCGAAAGTCCTGATTGTGCTCCATCAGGAGACCTCGTCTCCCGGCCGCGTCGGTCAGGAGCTGATCAAGCGCGGCTTTACCCTGGACATCCGCAAACCCCGTTTCGGCGATGCCCTGCCGGACACGATGGCAGACCATGCGGGCGCGGTGATTTTCGGCGGGCCGATGAGCGCCAACGATCCGGATGGCTTTGTTCAAAAGGAAATCGACTGGATCAAGGTGCCTCTTCGGGAAGAAAAACCGTTTCTCGGCATTTGCCTCGGGGCCCAGATGATGGTCAAGCATTTGGGCGGCACGGTAGCCGGTCATCGCGACCAGCTGGTGGAAATCGGGTATTATCCCTTGCTGCCGACAGAGGCCGGCAAAGCGCTGATGGACTGGCCCCAGAAGGTCTATCAATGGCACCGGGAAGGATTTGACTGTCCAGCCGGGGCAGAGCTTCTGGCCGGCGGGCCAACCTATCCCAACCAGGCGCTCCGGGCCGGCCCGGCAGCCTTTGGCATCCAGTTCCACCCGGAGCTGACCCACAAGATGATGGTCAAATGGACCACCAAAGCCGCCCCACGCATGGAATTACCAGGCGCCCAGCGCCGCCGGGACCATTTCGCCGGCCGTTTCGTCTATGACCCGGCCGTCAAAAAGTGGCTCGATGCCTTTTTGGACCTTTGGATCGGAACGGCCGCATCCCCCATCCGCCACACGCAGCTGAAGGCGGCGGAGTAATAGCCAAAAGTATCTTCAGGAACTGCTATTCCAGTTTCGACCAAAACCCATGCTTGCGGCCATGCTTCTTTTTCAAGCCAGCCCGGAAAGAGACATGGGTCTCCCCCCCTTTCACGGCGGCAGCCTCCGGATCCGACTGTGCGGCCAGATCGTCCAGCTTCAGGAGATACCCTGCAGCATGGCCATAGGCTTTTGACCGCCCGCTGTCCAAAACGTCGTTTATCAACGTACGGTAAAGAAGGGCGGCAGCCAGGGGGAAGTCCTCTTCAAGCGCCTCTGCCGCAAAGGGCAACAATTGGTACTGCCTGCCATCCCAGCCATCCCGATTGGCAATCACCAGCCGGGCAGCAAGATCCAGTTTCGGCCATTCCAGGCAAAAGTGAAGCGCCCGGTGAATGGTCCCGGAGGCCAGAACATAGTCAAATGCGCGATCAAGCGCGTCAAATTCATCAAAGTCCGGCAGAGCGTTCACATAGTCACGCAAACAGTCAGCCTCCAGCGTTTCCTCAAAATACGACCAGCGCAGCGACTGGGCCGCGTCCCCTTGCCCCAGCGCGTTGAGGATCTCCGCTTCAAGCGTCATTTTACGGAACGAGGCAGTTTCGCGGGCAGGCAAGTTATCAGCAAGATCTGCAAAGGAAGAGTATTTTAGTCCACCCGTTTTTTCCCTTCTCACCCATTCGAGAGCTTCCTCTGCGCGGCTGGCATTCAGCAAATGCTGCGCAATTCCAAGGATGTCTTGAGTGTTCGGGGACTTGGTCTCCTCAAGGGCGATCATGGTATCCAGATCACTTTGCTGTAACGCGATCATCTGCCGGATATCCCGGTATTGCGACGCAATTGAAAAATAGAAACGGCCCTTGGACGTCCCCTCTGCGGCTTCCTGTTTCTTCTGAAGCTTCGCCAGAACCTGCTCCCACGAAGCCAGGACATCCTCAGGCAAATGCTCAACGGCCATCTCAGCCACCATGGGAAGATAACCATGGCTGCTTGTTCCAAGCGCTGCCATGATCTTGTCCGGCAGGAGCGTTATTTCCTGCGGTGTCAGCCTCCCTGTTAACGTGCCTATGTTTTCAATGGCCTGTTCGTAGACATCCTGAATTTTGCCGCCGGAATCATCCACGCGGCAAAAAACCTCTTCATGGGTCGCAACGAACCGCAAGAGGCGGTCAACCCCCATCATGGGAGCCGCGTTGCCCAACTCTCCGTACGCGACCTCCACTGTTGCAGCAAGATCGTCCCGAAAGCCGCGCGCTTTGTCCCAGTCGATAAAACTGCGTGCCTTTTCCAGCGCACTCAATCGGCGGTCAACAATCTTTGCAACAGCTTCCGGTCCTTTGTCCGCAGCAAGAGCTGCGGACACTTTCTTCCGGAAGGGAGCATTGTTTCCGCTTTCGCTCAGAACCAGTTCAGCAAGTTTCTTCGCACCAAGTTTTGTTAAGCTTTCGAGTGAGATAGCTGCTTTTCGAGCCATATTTCCACAAAATCCCGTTCAGCTTTCGAACACCACAAGCAAATCTTTGGCATCGATCTGGGTGCCCGGGGCCACCAGCACTTCCTTGACCGTGCCGTCCCGCTCCGCATGAAGCGCAGTTTCCATCTTCATGGCCTCGATCGAGACCAGCACGTCGCCAGCCGTGACCTCCTGACCGGCCGCAACCGCGACGGTGGAGATGACGCCCGGCATCGGTGCCCCCACATGGGCGGCATTGCCGTCTTCCGCCTTGCGCATGGCGGCGGCCCCGGTGGCTCCGTGGGCCCGGTCCGGCACCTTGACAATGCGCGGCTGGCCGTTCAGTTCGAAAAAGACTTTCTTCTCTCCCTTTTCATCTGTCTCCCCGAACGCCTGGCAGCGCACGACCAGGGTCTTGCCAGGCTCCAAATCCACCAGAATCTCGTCTCCCGGTTCCAGGCCGTAGAAATAGACCGGGGTCGGCAGAACCGAGGTCGGCCCATATTGCTGCTGGGCTTTTTCGAAATCGGTGAAGACCTTCGGATACATCAGATAGGCGGCCAGATCCGTATCATCGATCTCCCGGCCAGCGGCGCTCGACGCGTCTATGCGCTCCGCCTCCAGATCCGCCTCTTCCAGAAGCGAGCCCGGGCGCACGGTGATCGGCGTTTCCCCTTTCAAAACCTTCTTTTGCAGTGCCTGCGGCCATCCTCCCGGTGACTGGCCCAGATCCCCGTGGAGCATCTTCACCACGCTGTCCGGAAAGGCCACATCCTTGTCCGGGCTTTCAACCTCTTCCAAGGTCAGCCCCTGGCTCACCATCATGAGAGCCATATCGCCCACCACCTTGGAGGACGGGGTAACCTTGACGATATCCCCGAACATCCGGTTGGCATCCGCATAGGCCTGGGCCACCTCGTGCCAGCGGGTCTCAAGGCCAAGCGAGCGGGCCTGCTCCTTCAAATTGGTGAACTGGCCGCCGGGCATTTCATGCAAGTAGACTTCCGAGGCCCCGAACCTGAGATCGCTTTCAAAAGCCCGGTACTGGGTGCGCACCGCCTCCCAATAAAAGGAAATCTGACGGATCGTTTTCGCCTCCAGCCCCGTGTCCCGGTCACTGCCCCGGAGCGCTTCCACGATCGACCCGAGACAGGGCTGGGACGTAAGCCCTGAAAGGGCATCCATGGCCGCGTCCACCGCGTCAGCCCCGGCATCGACAGCCGCCAGCACCGTTGCCGCCGAAATACCGGACGTGTCATGGGTGTGAAAATGGATCGGCAGGCCAGTTTCCTCTTTCAAGGTGCGGATCAGGACCCTGGCCGCTTCCGGCTTCAACAGGCCGGCCATGTCCTTCAGGCCCAGAATATGCGCCCCGGCCGCCTCCAGCTCGCGGGCCAGGCCGACATAATATTTCAGGTCATATTTCGGCCGCGCGCTGTCCAGCAAATCCCCGGTGTAGCACAGCACACCTTCACACAGTTTGCCCGCTTCCTGGACCGCATCCATGGAAACGCGCATATTCTCGACCCAGTTGAGGCAGTCGAACACCCGGAACAGGTCAATGCCATTATCGGCGGCCTGTTTGACAAAGAACCGGACCACATTATCCGGATAGTTGGTATATCCAACCCCGTTGGACCCGCGCAGCAGCATCTGCAACAGGATGTTGGGTGCTTTCTGGCGGATCTGATGCAGCCGCTCCCAGGGGCTTTCGGTAAGGAAGCGCATGGCAACATCAAACGTTGCCCCGCCCCAGCATTCCAGGGAAAAAAGCTGGGGCAGCCCGGCCGCATAGGCCTCGGCAATGGCCACGATATCGTGGGTGCGCATACGGGTTGCCAGCAGCGACTGGTGCGCATCGCGCATCGTCGTGTCGGTGACAAGGGCCCGCTGCTGCGCCTTCATCCAGTCCGCAAAACCCTTGGGGCCAAGATCGTCCAGCAGCTGGCGGGTGCCCGCCGGCCTGTTGTCGCCAAAATCCGGCACAACCGGCGCCGCCGCATCCTTGGGCGGACGCATCCGGCTTTTGGTTTCCGGATGGCCGTTCACCGACACATCGGCGATATAGGTCAAAAGCTTGGTCGCCCGGTCCTGGCGCCTTGTCTGCTCGAACAGGGCCGGAGTTTCGTCAATGAAACGGGTGGTGTAATTGTTGGCCCGGAAATCAGGGTGACCGATGATGTTTTCCAAAAACACCAGATTGGTGGCCACCCCCCGGATCCGGAATTCACGCAAGGCCCGGTCCATGCGCTTGCGCGCATCTTCCGCCGTCGGCGCCCAGGCAGTGACCTTTTCCAGCAGCGGATCGTAAAAGCGGGTGATCACCGCCCCTGAATAGGCGGTGCCGCCGTCAAGGCGGATGCCGAAGCCGGTCGCGCCCCGGTAGGCGGTAATGCGGCCATAGTCCGGAATGAAATTCTGTTCCGGATCTTCCGTAGTGATCCGGCACTGCATGGCATGGCCGTTCAGGCAGATGTCCGCTTGCGGCGGCACGCCACTTTCCGCCGTTCCGATCTTCGCCCCGTCGGCAATATGGATCTGCGCCTGGACAATATCGATCCCGGTGACCTCTTCGGTGACCGTATGCTCCACCTGCACCCGTGGATTGACCTCGATGAAATAGACGGACCCGGTGTCCGCATCCATCAGGAACTCAACGGTTCCGGCCCCGCGATAGTTCACCGCCCGGCCGATCTTCAGGCCATAGCCGCACAGCTCTTCCCGTTTTGCCGCATCCAGATAGGGAGCGGGCGCCCGCTCGACCACTTTCTGGTGGCGACGCTGAATGGAACAGTCACGCTCGAACAGATGCACGACGGTGTCACCGTCCCCCAGGATCTGCACCTCCACATGGCGGGCGCGCTGGACCAGCTTTTCAAGATAGATCTCGTCCTTGCCGAAAGCAGCCTTGGCCTCCCGCTTGGCGGCAACAACTTCCTTTTCCAGCGTGGCTTCGTCAGGAATGACCCGCATGCCGCGCCCGCCGCCGCCCCAGGAGGCTTTCAGCATGACCGGGTAGCCGATCTCCAGCGCCTGGCGCTTGATCTCGCTCAGATCATCTGGCAGCGGGTCCGTTGCCGGCATGACCGGCACACCGGCCTCAATGGCCAGATTACGCGCTGCCACCTTGTTGCCGAGGCGGCGCATCGTTTCCGATTTCGGACCAATGAAGGTGATACCTGCCTGCTCGCAGGCATCAACGAATTCGGGGCTTTCCGACAACAGGCCATAGCCGGGATGAATGGCATCGGCGCCAGCATGTTTGGCAACCCGGATAATCTCGTCAATGGACAGATAGGCCTCGATCGGGCCAAGGCCCTTGCCGACCTGATAGGCTTCGTCCGCCTTGAACCGGTGCAGGGCCAGCTTGTCCTGTTCTGCATAGATCGCGACGGTTTTGAGCCCCAGTTCATTGGCTGCCCGGAACACCCGGATCGCAATTTCAGACCGGTTCGCAACGAGAATCTTGGTAATCGCCAAACGCCTTCTCCTCCCAAAGTTACGCCTAAGCACATTTGAACCCGGCCAGATTTCTACTGTGCTCTCAAGCTCTTGAAAAGGGCTGGACGGACAAGCGCCCCAAAAGGCAGGCCAGAACGCCACCTACACACCTGAACAACATATTGAAAGAAAAAGGGAAAATCCCCAGTGCCGCGCAAGAAGCGCTGCCGCCAAAAAAGGTGCAGTGCAGCATTTTTGATCCCGCACAATGCCCTGCCGACCGTGAAACGCCCGGCCCGGCCCCCATGGCCGCAAAACCGGGCTTGCCTTTTTGCATAAAACAGGAAACGCCCAAAGCAGGAACGAAAAGCCCGCTGACCTTAGAAACGTAAACAGACCGCTTCATTTTGAAACGGAAACGGGCATTTTACGGCCTGCAACACAGATTATGATTTTTTCGCCCGATTTTCATAGGTCTTTCAAACAGCGCACCTACCAGATCTTGTTGGAACAAACCCAAAACAGAGAAAAATCAGCGATTCGTCCGGGTTTCGTTCACCCTGTGTCCGTTCGTAAACACCTGCGCGGACCCGGCAGGACCACGGCTTCACACAAGATTAACCCTTGACAGGATTTTGCCTCCGGACGCAGCTGTTTCTGCCGAGCGACTCAAATCCTTGACGAGATTCAGGATTTCGTAGCGCAGTTCAGACAAATCACTATATTTCGTAGGGAACAAATCCTGAATCACAAAGAGTCCGCGATTCGGTTTCGGTTTGTTCCAGACTCGTTCTCCACAGAAAAACACCCCATATCTGTCCGGCGAAAATTCGCCCAAAAGAAAGGGCGACACGCCGGTGCGGCCTGTGCTAGATACGCCGCACTAGATATAGGCGCTGCGCCCGAAGAAAGCCGACCGTAACCAATCAGTTCCATGCCTCGTCCCCAAACGTTGCCGCTGCCGCCGTCCGCCAGATCACGCACCGTGACTGCAGTTCTCGGCCCGACCAATACCGGCAAGACCCATCTGGCCATTGAGCGCATGCTTGCACAGCCCTCCGGGCTGATCGGCCTGCCCTTGCGTTTGCTCGCAAGAGAAGTCTATGGCCGCATCGTGGAGCGTGCGGGCACGGAGGCGGTGGCTCTTGTGACCGGCGAAGAGAAGATCGTGCCGAAGGCGCCCCGCTTCTGGGTGTCGACCGTCGAAGCCATGCCGCTGGATCTCAACACCGAGTTCGTGGCCATCGACGAAGTGCAGCTGGCCGGAAACCTGGACCGCGGCCATGTCTTCACCGAACGCATCTTGAACCTGCGCGGCCGCGCCGAAACGCTGCTTCTGGGGGCCGCGACCGCACGCCCGCTTCTGGAAAAGCTGCTGCCGGGCCTCAATGTCATCACCCGACCGCGCATGTCCATTCTCGAATATGCAGGCGCGCGCAAGGTGTCGCGCATGCCGTCCCGCTCGGCCGTGGTCGCCTTTTCCGCCGGAGAAGTCTATTCGATTGCCGAGCTTTTGCGCCGCCAGCGCGGCGGCGCCGCCGTTGTTCTCGGCTCCTTGAGCCCGCGCACCCGCAACGCCCAGGTGGAGTTGTTCCAAAACGGGGATGTGGACCACCTGGTGGCGACGGATGCCATTGGCATGGGGCTCAATCTGGATGTCCATCACATCGCCTTTGCAGGCAACCGCAAATATGACGGCTACCAGTACCGCCAGCTGACCCCTTCCGAAATGGGCCAGATCGCCGGACGCGCCGGGCGCCACACCCAGGACGGCACATTCGGGGTGACCGGCCGGGTCGAGCCGCTGGCTGACGAACTGGTCGAACAGATCGAAAGCCACCGGTTCGACAGTCTGAAAGTGCTGCAATGGCGCAACAGTTCGCTAGACTTCTCCTCTGCTGCACGCCTGCGGGCCAGCCTGGACGTTGTCCCGCGCGAGGAGGGCCTTGCGCGGGCCCCGACCGGCGACGACATTACAGCACTTGAACATCTGTTACGGGATTCCGTAATATCCGGGCTGGCAAGGGGCGAAAATGCAATTGAATTGTTATGGGACGTGTGTCAGGTCCCGGACTATCGGAAGATCGCTCCGGCAAACCACGCAGAGTTGCTGAGCACCATCTACACGCATCTGATGCAGGACAATCGTATCGCGGATGACTGGTTCACCCGTCAATTGGCCTTCGCAGACCGCACGGATGGTGATATCGACACTCTCGCAAACCGGATTGCCCATATCCGGACCTGGACATACGTCGCCAATCGCCCTGACTGGCTGGCCGATCCGGCCCATTGGCAGGGGGAAACCCGCGACATTGAAGACAGATTATCGGACGCCCTGCACGAACGCTTGACACAGCGTTTCGTTGACCGGCGGACAAGTGTATTGATGCGACGTTTGAGAGAGAACGCAATGCTGGAAGCAGAAATTACATCGAGTGGCGATGTGCTCGTGGAAGGTCAGCACATCGGGAACCTGCTTGGCTTCCGGTTTGCCCCTGATGCCGGGGCCGAAGGCCCGGACGGCAAGACCGTGCGCGCTGCCGCCCAGAAAGCCCTGACAACGGAAATCGAGACCCGTGCCGACAAGCTGGGCAAATCCGAGAACAGCGATTTCGTGCTGACCTCGGAAGCCGCCATCCGCTGGCGCGGCGAACCGGTGGCCAAGCTGGTGGCAGGAGAAGATGTGCTGGCACCGACGGCGCTTCTTCTGGCGGACGAGCATCTGACCGGCCCGGCCCGCGACACGGTGCAGGCCCGCATCGACCTGTGGGTCAAAGCGCAGATCGAAACCCTTTTAAAGCCGCTTGCGGATCTGAAGGCCGGTGAAGGGCTGGAAGGTCTGGCGCGGGGCATTGCCTTCCGTATCGTGGAAGGGCTCGGCATTCTGGAACGCCAGGAAGCAGCCGATGAAATCCGCCAGCTGGAACAGGACATGCGCGCCTCCCTGCGCAAGCACGGCGTACGCTTCGGTGCCTATACCGTATTTGTCCCCGCGCTCTTGAAACCGGCCCCGAGCCAGCTTCTCGCCCAGCTCTGGGCGCTGAAAAACGGCTCGCTTGACATGGCCGGCATGTCCGAACTGCCGCAGCTGTCCGCCTCCGGCCGCACGTCCATTCCCGTCGATGAAAGCATCGACAAGTCCCTTTACAAAGTGGTCGGCTTCCGGGTCTGCGGCCCCAGAGCCGTGCGTGTCGACATTCTGGAACGTCTGGCGGATCTGATCCGGCCGCTGATTGCCTGGAAACCACTGGATGCGGAGGTGAGCCCACCGGACGGCGCCATCGCACAAGGCGGCGGCTTTACCGTCACAGTCGCCATGACCTCGCTTCTGGGCTGCGCGGGAGAAGACTTCTCTGCCGTCCTGAAATCCCTCGGCTACCGGCTGGAGACCAAAGAAATCCAGCGCCCTGCCGCGGCCAAGCCCGAAGCTGCAGACAAGACTGCAGCGCTGGCAGACGCCTCTGGGGCAGACACTGCTGCGCCTGAGGCCGCTGCGGCCGATCCCGCCGGGACGGAAGCAGGGACTGAAACAGCCCCGGCCGCACAGGCTGAAGCCGCGCCTGAAGACACGCTTGCTGAGGAACCGGACGCCGCCGCTAACGAGACCGCCCCCCCGGCAGAGGCTGCCGCTTCAGAAACCCCGGCGACCGATCCAGCCACGGCCACGGATGAGAACACTGCCGCTGCCGCCATTTCGCAGACGTCTCAGGACACCTCATCACAGGAGGGCGGTGCGGCCGAGCCCACAGACACGGCGGACGCCGCTGCAGACAGCGCAGACGCGCCCGAGCTTGAGACCGTTACCCTTGAAATCTGGCGTCCGGGCCGGCACGACCGGCGCCCGCGCGGCCGCCAGGACCAGCGCCGCGGCGACAACCGCAAGGGCCAGGGCCACAAGGGCGGCCCGCGCGGCGAAGGCGAAAAACGCCAAGGCAAAGGTGGCGGCAAGGGGGGACAGAACCGAAGCCGGAGCGGCCAGCAGGGCGGCAACCGTTCCTTTGACGGCGGCAACCGGCGCAACACGCCACCGAAAGACAAGCCCATCGATCCGAATTCGCCCTTTGCAGCGCTGATGGCCCTGAAGGCGGATATGGACAACAAGGACAAGACGTAATCCCCGGAGAGCGCACACAAGAGGATGGCCCGGGGCTGCGGGTCGACAAGTGGCTCTGGTACGCCAGGGTCACCAAGTCCCGCTCCCTGGCCCAGAAACTGGCAACCTCGGGCCATGTGCGCATCAACAAGGACAAGATCTCCTCGGCCAGCAAGATCGTGCGGTTGGGAGATGTCCTGACCATTGGCCTGGAGCGCCGGGTTCTGGTGTTGAAAATCGCCGCCCTCGGCACACGGCGCGGCCCCTATGCAGAAGCGCGCACCTTATACGAGGACCTCTCACCGCCGCCGCCACCCAGGGAGACCCGGCCACCGCCCGCGCCGGGCCAGCGGGAGGCAGGATCCGGCCGCCCCACAAAGCGGGAGCGGCGCAAGATGGACGCCTTCCGTAACGACACGTGAGGCAAAATCCTGCCGGATGCCGGAAAACAGAATAACTTTCTCTTTTCGGTCAAAAATCCGTCAACCTGTGCGCTTGCGCGTGTCAGCCAAAAACGATACCCAACACCGATCAGAGATTTTTCAGTGCGCAGCGCAGCACGGCGCCGCACACCAACGACCTGCCGGACGAGCCTTCGGATTGTCAGAACCGGACGCGTTCGCACCGGCCCGCAGCGAGGATACCGATGACCTACGTCGTCACAGACAACTGCATCAAGTGCAAATATACCGACTGTGTTGAAGTCTGCCCGGTGGACTGTTTCTACGAGGGCGAGAACTTCCTCGTCATCAATCCGGACGAATGCATTGACTGCGGCGTGTGTGAACCCGAATGCCCGGCGGAAGCGATTCTTCCCGACACCGAACCCGGTCTTGAAAAGTGGATCGAGGTGAACGCAGAATATTCCGAGAAGTGGCCGAACATCACCGAGAAGAAAGATCCGATGCCCGAGGCAGAGGAATTCGACGGCAAGAAAAACAAGTTCGAACAGTTCTTTTCGCCGAATCCACCGTCCTGATTCGGCACAGCCCTGAACATGCGACAGTGCGCCGCGGCCGGATCCCGGCCCGTGGCCGTTTGGATTCAGACATAAGAATCAAAGAATTGTAAAGGCGATCATGCGGCCGTTTCGTGGTGTTTGCGCAGCGCGAAAGGGTAACCCTTTAATTTTCCACAAAACTATGCTACGTATTAGAGATTAGTCACCAACCACGAGATCAACCCCCGCAATGGAGTTACACAACGTGTTCCGGTTTCTTGAGAGCCCGGATGCGTCGACTCCCGGCACCTCACTTGAATGACCAAGGTTCTATCGTGGAAATCGTCGACTGACCAGCCCCGACACGCCGCATATCAACAGGCGTTCCTTCCATGGACCGCCGGGCGGTTTCGTGTCGCATAAGACAAGGCGGCCTCTTGAGGCCCAAGACAGGTCCGAATGGACCGGCAAACTGCGCAGGAGAGAATACGAGTATGGCAACGAACACCAAAAAGACCGCGCAGCGTCAAGGTTTTAAAACCGGCGAGTACATCGTTTATCCGGCCCATGGCGTCGGCCAGATTACCGCTATTGAAGAGCAGAACGTTGCGGGTCACTCTTTGGAGTTGCTCGTCATCGTTTTTGAGCAGGACAAGATGACCCTCCGCGTGCCTGTGGCGAAAATCGCCTCCGTCGGCATGCGCAAACTCGGCGACCCGGCTGCGGTCAAGAAGGCATTGGAAACCGTTCGCGGCCGTCCGCGGGTGAAACGCACCATGTGGAGCCGCCGGGCCCAGGAATATGAAGCAAAGATCAATTCCGGTGACCTGATTGCGATTTCTGAAGTCGTCCGCGACCTCTATCGCTCTGAGAGCCAGCCGGAACAGTCCTATTCCGAGCGTCAGCTTTATGAAGCGGCCCTCGACCGGATGGCGCGCGAAATCGCTGCGGTGAACAAATGTTCCGAAACCGAAGCGGTCAAGCAGATCGAGCAGAACCTTGCCAAGTCTCCGAGCCGGGCCAAGGCCGCCGCAGAAGCGGAAGCTGCAACAGAAGAGGACGAGGACAAAGAAGAAGCCGCCTGATCCGGGGGCATCCGCAGCGTCCTGCTGCGCCCCGCATCCTGGAGGCGGAACCGCCCCTCGCATAGTCCATGGGCCCGTTCGCAAGACGGGCCCATTTTGTTTGCCCTGCGTCCCTTGCATGGCTGTTTCTGCCAAGGGGCTCCGCCCGGTTTTGCCAGACCTCGCGCGTCAATCACAAAGAAGTGCAAAAAAACAACGCCCTGACGTCAGTGAAGTGATCTAACCTGCACTTCGATACGTAGTTTCCCGATATCACATCGGAGCGTCAGTCATGTCGGCAAGTGAAAAACGGCAATTGGTTCAGGCGGCAATGAAAGCACCCTACCTCACGCGTGAGGAGGAGCAGGCGCTTGCGATCCGATGGCGGGACAACCGGGATAAGAAGGCGCTGGAGAAACTGTCCCTGTCGCACATGCGACTGGTCATTGCCGTTGCCTCCCGCTTCCGCAATTTCGGCCTGTCCCTCGGTGACCTCATTCAGGAAGGCCATGTGGGCCTGCTGGAAGCAGCTGCCCGGTTTGAGCCGGCCCGGGAGGTGCGCTTTTCCACCTATGCGACGTGGTGGATCCGCGCTTCCATTCAGGATTACATCCTGCGCAACTGGTCAATTGTGCGCGGCGGAACGTCTTCGTCACAGAAGGCACTTTTTTTCAACCTGCGCCGCCTGCGCGCCAAATTGTCCAGTAACCAGACACCGCTGACCGACAGCGAGCTGCATCAGAAGATCGCCGATGCCATAGGCGTCAAGCAGTCCGATGTGGCCCTGATGAATGCGCGCCTGTCCGGTCCGGACACGTCACTCAACGCGCCGGTGACTGATAGCGAAGGCTCCAGCGCCGACCGGCAGGATTTCCTCGTGTCCGATGCGCCCCTGCCGGATGAAGTCGTCACCGGCAGTATTGACGCGGAGCGGCGCCGGAAATGGCTGTGGACGGCCTTAAAAGTTTTGAGCGAGCGGGAGCTGCGCATTGTCAAAGAACGGCGCCTGTCCGAAGACGGCGCTACCTTGGAATCCCTGGGCGAAAAGCTCGGTATCTCCAAGGAGCGGGTGCGGCAGATTGAAAGCCGCGCCATGGAAAAGCTGAAATCCGCCCTTCTGGCGGCCCAGCCGGATCAAACGGCCTACCGGATCTGAGGGATCACAGGCTCTGAAGAATCCTCACGCAAACCACACAAAGGCCCCGGGCGAAGATGCCCGGGCCTTAAGCGCGTTTGGAGGACCGGAGGTGCGGGTGAGGCTTATACCAAGCGCGATTGTTGATAACCTATTTGAGCGCGCTTGGAGGGTCTTCAGCCAGGCGCGCGTCGCAGGTCGATACGGGGTATCGGGCCAGACGTGCGACAACGTCCGAAGTCCCTCCAAGCGCAGCCTCCGGTGACCCGACCTGGGGCGCGCCACAAGAAGCCGGAGGCAAAAGCATCGTGCGATGCTCTAGTCCTTCACCAGTTTGACTGCCGTGCCCGGCGGGATCGTCTTGTTCGCGTCCAGATCGTTCAGGATGGAGAAGAACCGCAGCCGCCGGGACGGCTCAATGCCGCTCATGCCCACCGCCAGCTTACGCGGCGTGTCGCCCGGCTTGGTCTTGATGACCTTGATACGCAGGGATTCCAATCTTGCCCGCTCGGTCGGCGTCAATTGCCGGAAACTGTCCACTGTTGCCCGGAAGTCGTCGTCAAAGCTCTGGCTCGGCGAACGGCTGGCAAAAATAAACCGGTAGCCGGTGCGTCCGATCCGCACAACGGCGATGCGGAAGGACCAGCCCTGAGTGATGGCTGCCCCGGTGACCCCCGGCAGGCCGTGAATGGTCGTCTGGCGCACGCTTTCCGGCAACAGGCCATTGATCCAGCCGGACTTCATATAATCCGCAAGGTCGGAATAGCCGCTGACATCGGCGCCATCAAACCGGATCGCCGTGCCGGAACCATTGCTGGCCAGAACCGCTTCGGGGGAATTTTCCAGAATATAGCCCTTTGGCACGGTGAAGCCGATGCCGAGCGCTTTGTGCAGGAACGACCGCCCGCGCACGAAACCTTCCAGTGGGTCATCGCCATAAAGCATACCGTCAATATGGGTCAGATAGCTGTCCCGGTCGCGCTCGCCAATGCCCGGCGCCCCCACCTGACGGGCCGCTCGGACCGCAATCTGCAGCCGCTCCGGTGTGGACGGGTGGGAGGACAGGAAGTCCGGTGCCGTGGAGGCTGACTTGTCCGCAGACTGGTAGCGCGCATAGGCGGCCATGGTCTTCAGGAACCGTGAGGCCGCATAAGGGTCGAACCCGGCCCGGGCCAGGGTCTTGACCCCGATAGCATCGGCTTCCAGTTCCTGCACCTGGCTGAAGCGCGCAAAGGACAGCTGCGAGGAAATCAGCGCCTTGCGCGCCTCTTCCGAATCCTGAACCACATCCGTCAGGATCTTGTTGGCGAGTTGGCGCGCTTCGGCGCGCTGCTGGCGCTTGATCGCGTGATTGGCGGTCACATGGGCCATTTCATGGGCCAGAACCGCCGCCACTTCCGACGTGTCATTGGCAAGCGCCAGCAGCCCGCGGGTCACATAAAGATAGCCCCCGGGCAGCGCAAAGGCGTTGATCGCCGGAGAATTGAGGATGGTGATCTTATAGGTCTGCGACGGGTCCTGGGAGGCGGCGACCAGACGGCCAACCACACTGGCCACTGCCCGTTCCGCGCCCGGGTCCTTGTAGACCCCGCCATAGGTCGCCACCACGCGGGGGTGTTCGCGTGCGCCGATCTCGTTTGTCAGCCCCGGACGCAGCGTGCCCGGCGACACGGTGCTGGCGGTCGGGCCGTCGCCCAGCAGCTGGCAGGCGGCAGCAACTCCTGACAAGATCAAGGCAAAAAGAAACTGTCCCCAGCGGCTAAACCAGCGCCGGGCCCGGGAACCAGGCAGGCGCGCGCACTCTGCGCGCCGGACTTTACTTGCTGTCTTCGCCGCCACGTCCTGACCTTCTGCCCTTTAGTACCACCAGTTGTCCGGGATCTTTCAGTGCGATCAACGGGCCGTCCCTTTCCTCTAGGATACCCCGGATCTCGACAACAGCGCCGCTCAGACCCTCCAGGCTCCGGCCGGAGCGGGACAAGACCGCATTGAACCGGTCTTCCGCAGAGACGCTGAGCGTCCCTGTGAAATCGGTTTTCCAGTGCCTTCCAAAATTGAGATAGCGGGTACGGGCGGTTTTTCCAAGCGAAACAATGCGCCCACGCGCAACCACATAAGTCCCCGCCTTGCCTTCCAGCGCTTTGGGCGCAGCAGTTGAATAGACCTTGAAGCCGGAGTGGTGGCCCCAATGCCCTGCTTTTGCACCGATCGCTTCGCCCTCCGCCCGGCGCAACCGGTCAGAACACGCAAAAGTTGCACCGCTTGGCTGGAACAGCGCCACGCCTTGCGTCAACAGAGCATCTTGATAAAGGGACAGCCCCTCCTCTGCGTCCGACTGCAGGATCCAGGCTGGCCTCACGCCCCAGCGATTCGCCTCGTCCAAGGCAATGGCCTCAAACGCGCCGCCCTCCCCAGCCTGCGGCAGGGTTGCGTCAAAAGGCCAGATGCCTGCGGCAAAATAGCGCCCGCCGGTTTTGTCCTTAAAAATCCCCGGCTCCGTTCCCGGCTGCACCGCGACGGGACGCCCAGAGCTCAAAAAACAGGAGCCTGCGCCGGATGGCTCAGCCCGGACCCGGGTCTGGGGGGGCGTCATCACGGCGGCCGCGCTCAACAGCACAGCCCCCGCCAGCCGCCCCCGGCGGGCACGGGCCGGGCAGCGCGCAGCCTTGCGGACAAGACCGGACGCCCCGGATGCACCGGAATTTGCACTGCCCGTGCCTGCTCTACCGGTGTCCGCTCCGACTGGGGCAAATCCGCCGGGATCTGAGACGGCGTATCTCCAAAAAGGGGAACTCCACCCATTTCGGCCCGCCGGTTCTGTCCTGCCCACGCATCTCAAATGCGCACCCTCACATCTTGTTGCCTGTTCCTGCCCTGGCCGCGCCAGATTCTCCCGGCCTGCCCGTGCCCAAGGTGCCGCCGGACGGCCGCCGAGCCCTGATGCACCGCCGGGGCCACCTCTCAACCGGCGGGAGCGGAGTACTATAGCCCCGATCACTCCAATCGCGTAGCTACGCAGCGATTGCGGCAAGTCCAAGACCAGCCCCTGCGCAAAGGCAGCTGACCGGTCGTTCTTGCCTTCTGGCCTGCCCCCAACCCTAGTCGAAACCTGCCCCTCCTCCGCATCCAGGGGCTCGCAAAGTCTGAAAAATCATGCTAATCGACCTCCATCGGCCCCGTAGCTCAGCAGGATAGAGCATCAGATTCCTAATCTGAGGGTCACAGGTTCGAATCCTGTCGGGGTCACCATTAACTAGTTGAATTTATTGAAAGTAAAAAAGAGAGGAGTGCGTGTCGCAACTCCTCAGTCCGCCGTATCGGCACCGTGTCGGCACGGTGTATTTTTTTGTGAACTTCACCTCTAGACGCTCGATTGAGCCTTATTCATAAGATCGTATTCGTACGCCTTGTCTTCCAAATCGGAAATGTGTCCCTGCACTGCCCGAAGCCTTCGGCTTTGTTGGTATGCCAATTCGCTCAAGGCAATAGCGTTTTCGCTCCATCTTTCCTTATCGGTGTTCTCAAAAAAACAACCAATCATTTCCAACACAATGGCGGTTGTTTCAGCGGTGCTGAGGATTTCTTCGAACGGTCTTTGATGTGTGATGGTCATGTCGGTTCCTTTCAAGCAACGAAAGGCCACGGCAATTGGTGGCCAGGCGATGACGGGTTGACAGACCGGCTAGAAGCTCCGGCAGAGCAAAGCTCTCCCATCACGCCCGACCAAAAAAACGCGCATACGGCAAGCCGCAACGCTCCGGGTGCGCCTCTAGTTAAACCGGCTGTCAATCCGGGCTCCATAAATTGCAGTGAAGCAATCTGCAGGCACCCGTCAAACGAGAGGACGACAAGGTAATCCTTTCAAAGTGTGCTTTGTAAGCGTCCGGTGAAGGGTCTTTGACCTATTTTTTCGGCCTGCGCATATTGGCAAGATGCTCCATTTGGATTTTGACGATCTCGGGCTCGATATCGTTTGGATCGAACGGCTGTCAGCCCTGCGGCTGTTTTGCTAGAAGCCAGAGAGGAACGTCGGACGCTGGAGATGTGGGTGGAGGAGGAAAAATCTCCTGACTGAGTTATAGAACTGATCACCTAACTTTGAGACTGAGCTATGACGTCTGGAGGGGTTATCCACCGCATCACGGCCGCAACATAAACGGCGAAACTCCGACAAAGCCCTTCAAATGCTAAAAACAGGTACAGATGGAGGAAACGACTGCAACGCCCAACACCACATCAACCTGCTGCAACTGTAAACTCAATGCTGTTTCAGTAAATACAATTGTCTGCAATCGCATCGACTACCAGAAAGCGTAAAATGCGCGATCAATTCTGCCGACTCGGTTAAAAGTAAAATAAAATAAACAGAACTATTCTCCATCATAAATATCCACATCAATAATTGATCCAATTCTCGTACAGAATTCAATCATCTCCAGAGGAAATTTCAATGCAGGCACTCCAGATTTAAGATCTACAGTCACAGTTATCTTGCAATTCAATTTTTCTTTCAAAGACATAAGTAAGTCCTCCTTAGGTAGAATTTTGATTGATATATATTCCCAATGCTCCTCCAAAGCTGCATCTTTCTTTGGTGGGGACGATTTTAGTATGAAAGCATTCTTTACTGGAATTGGGCTTGGAACAAGCCGCCTCGAACCGATACGCAGTATCGAATCTGCCTTGATACCAAGCAAATCTTGCATTTTATCTGCTGAAATGGCCGCAACAGATCCAATACTCAAGTGAATTCGAACATCGTAACACATTTCTCAGAACTCACTCCTCAATGTTAATTTCCAAGTCTTCCATCGGTCCTGTCCTGCCTTTTGTGGGACCGGCATACACATTTCCATCCTTATCTACAAATAGATCAGATGTTGAATCTAAGCCGTAGGCATCTTTCAAATCGTGGGCGTCGTTGTAACCAGCTTGTTGCGCAATTTCGTCAGCACGCCTATTGGAGCCGACTCTTTTAGCATCTTTCGCTGCTTGGGTGGTTTCATCCTGCTCGGCGTTACCAGTTCCATTGTCAGCAGAGCTATCATCACCTTCTTCGTTATTATTGAGAACAAACCCGCCATCGTAAGTATTACTACTATTTTGTCTTTCCGCATCGTCATGAGCTTTTTTTCCCATTACGAACGTGAAAATGGCAAGTGCGCCAAATACTACCGCCCCCTCTACAACACACCCATCTGCGCAAGCAACTTCTGGGCCGCTAGCGCCACTATTACTCCCACCTGCACTATATCGTCCTCCGCCCCCGATTGCACCGATGGCACCAGATCCGCTGCTGGCAATTGAGTACCTGTCAGCCCTGTCGTTCATCTGATCGTTTACGTTGTTCCCGCTCGGGTCCTTGTGAAGGATCGGGTTGTTGAGGGCATAGGCATACCGGTTGGTGCCAACACCACTTGACTTCGGGTGGCACCAGTCCGGCGAGATGAAGCGCGCCAGGACGGGATCATAGTAGCGGGCGTTGAGATAAGTCAGTCCGGTCTCCGGATCGTCCCGCTCCCCGATCCAGCCCTTGCTTTCCCGGGGTGTGCCAATGGCCACCTGAACGTCGGAGCGCTCTCCGTAAGGCCGGTAGAAGTTTTCAGAGATGACAGTTCCGGCCGCATTCGACATCAGCTTCACCGAGCTCAGGTGATCCCGGTGCAGCCAGTTGATCTCGTTGCCTGCCTTGCGCACATCCGATAGCGGATGCTTGATGTGTTTACCGTCCGGCGTGATCTCTTCATCATCGCCCAAATACAGCGTCGTCTGGCCGCCCGTGATCTTTTTCAACCGCTTGCCATCCGGGCCATAAACTGTCCGTCGTCATGTATTTTGAGACAGATGGCTGCCTGACTTAAGGAGGGTCTGGCGCACCTGGATTTCAGTTAAGCAGCGGATTTATCGTGCTGCAAGCGCCGTTGTCTCATGGTCCTCCTTTTTGTCTTTTCCCGTTCGAGCAGGATGGTCTGTCCGCGACCTGTGTAGACATCGGCCGGGGTGAGGTTTTTCAGGCTCTCGTGATAGCGGTGATGGTTGTAGTAGCCGATGAACGCATCGATCTGCGCTTCGAGATCACCTGGTAGAAAGTAGTTTTCCAGCAGGATCCGGTTCTTCAAGGTCTGATGCCACC